>JAKSCJ010000225.1 GCA_022360675.1 Lysobacterales bacterium | reverse complement strand
TCGACCATGGCAAGACCACGCTGGTTGATCAGCTGCTGAAACAGTCTGGCACCTTCGACGAGCGTGACGACATTCCCGACCGTGTAATGGATTCCAACGACCTGGAGCGCGAGCGCGGTATTACAATTTTGTCCAAGAACACGGCAATTAAGTGGCAGGATTACCGCATTAATATTGTCGACACCCCAGGACACGCCGACTTTGGCGGCGAGGTGGAACGCGTATTAAGCATGGTGGACTGCGTGGTGCTGCTAGTGGATGCCGTTGATGGTCCCATGCCGCAGACCCGTTTCGTAACGCAAAAAGCTTTCGCTATGGGCTTCCACCCCATCGTGGTGATCAACAAGATCGACCGCGACGGTGCCCGGCCCGACTGGGTGATCGAGCAAACCTTCGATTTGTTCGACTCTCTCGGTGCCACCGACGAACAGCTCGACTTCCCCACCGTATTTTGCTCAGCCTTACAAGGCTTTGCTGGCTTAAGCCCCGATGTACGCGACGGCGATATGACACCGCTGTTTGAAACCATCGTGAAACACGTTAATCCGCCCAAGGTGGATTTGGAAGGCCCCTTCCAAATGCGCATCAGTTCGCTGGATTACTCCAGCTACGTGGGCGTTATCGGTGTGGGCCGTGTTCAGCGTGGCGAAATCGCGCCGAACTCACAGGTCACCGTGGTCGATCGTGAAGGCGCCACGCGTAATGGCCGTGTGCTGCAAGTATTAGGCTTCCACGGTTTGAACCGTATTGAAGTGGATAAAGCACAAGCAGGCGACATCATCGCCGTGACCGGCGTGGAGGAAATCAATATTTCCGACACCATCTGCCAACGCGATGCCGCCGAGGCCCTGCCGCCTTTGGTGGTCGACGAGCCCACCATCAGCATGTTGTTCCGCGTGAACAACTCGCCCTTTGCTGGCCGCGATGGCAAATACCTCACCAGCCGCCAAGTGCGCGAGCGTTTGCTACGTGAAGCCAGCCATAACGTGGCCTTACGCGTGGAAGAAACCGAAGATCCTGAGAAATTCCGTGTTTCCGGTCGCGGCGAACTGCATCTTTCAGTGCTGCTGGAAACTATGCGCCGTGAAGGCTTTGAGGTGGCAGTATCACGCCCCGAAGTGGTCGTACGCCAAACCGAGACCGGCCGCGAAGAGCCTTATGAGTCTTTAGTGGTTGACTGTGAAGACAGCTACCAGGGTTCTGTTATGGAAGCCTTAGGTGATCGTCGTGGTGAATTACGTAATATGAGCCCCGACGGTAAAGGCCGAGTACGTTTGGACTACATCATTCCTGCACGTGGCTTGATCGGCTTCCAAAACGAATTCCGCACCTTAACCGCTGGCACCGGCCTGATGCACCATGTGTTCGATCACTGGGGGCCGCACCACACAGGCGCCATTGCACCGCGTAAAAATGGTGTATTGATCGCCAACGGCACCGGCAAAGCACTGCCCTACTCGCTGTTCAGCTTGCAGGAGCGCGGTCGTTTATTTATTAATCCGGGTGAAGAAGTATACGAAGGTCAAGTCATCGGTATTCACAGCCGCGATAACGACCTCACCGTGAACCC
>JAKSCJ010000456.1 GCA_022360675.1 Lysobacterales bacterium | reverse complement strand
CCTTAATTGGTAGCCTACCCATGCGGAAGGCAAACACCCTAAAGCCTTATACTTTCTCCCAAGCTTTTTCTAAACGCTTGGCCGATACGGGCTCGGCGGTTTTTAAGTGTTGGGCAAAGAGCGAAATACGCCATTCTTCCAACAACCAGCGATAACGATCCAAGGCCGGGGTGTAGGCTTCGGTTTCGATGTGTTGTAAATAGCGTTGCCAATATGGGGCGATTTCTTGATGGCGGCTGGCGTCTTTACCGGGTGCGCTGGCCAGTTTATCTAAGCGCCATAACATACCCTGGAGGTAGCGTGGATAATGCTGTAGGCGATCGGGTTTCACATCGCTGATGAAATCTTCGTACACCAAGTCATCAATTTGTGACTGGATATCGTCTAAGGCATCGTTCCAATCGTTATCGTGACGGCGTAAAAGCGTTTGTATCTCGTGGTACTGGGCCAAGACTTGGCTTAAGGCTTTACCCGCTTCTAAACCACAAGGAATTAAATCTTGGCGCACTTGACTGATATAAGCTTCAAAGCCTTGCTGATGACGAACTTGCCAGGTGTTTTTCGCCACGTTGTTTAAGGCTTGTTCGCATAACGCTTTTTTCAGTGCATCGATATGTCCAAGGGGTGCGTAGTGCAAAGCGTTTTTCTTGTTTAAACCACTGTTTTTTTCAACGTATTTAAGATCGCTCTGCAAGGCCTTACGCAGTAAACGTAAAACCCCGGCACGATGCTGCTGTTTGGCTTCGCCTTCGCGGTCGTACAAGCGCATGCCAACGGCACTGCCTTGATCCACCAAGGCAGGCCAGGCTTTAGCACCGTTCTTGGTGGTGATGTGCTCGGGCATGGGTTCAAAATCCCACTCGGTTAAGCCATCGCGATGCCAATCGCTACCCGATTTACGCATAAAGGCGCTACGGGCTCGCTGACCAAACTGCTCATGGAGCTTAGTCAAGTCGCGATCCATGGCCAAGGTGTGGCCTTTCTTGTCGACTACTTGAATATTCATCCGCAAGTGGGCGGGGATTTGAGCCTCGTTCCATTGCTCACGGGTAATGTTCAAGCCGGTCATGCGTTTGATTTCCCGCGCGAGGAAATCGTGCAAATGCCCTTCCATATGCTCAACACTTTCCAACACCGCTTGAGCGTAACGGCCCGACGGTGTTAAGGCGCGACGCAAGGGCTTTGGCAACGTGTTGATTAAGGCAATGACCTTCTCTTCCAACAAGCCCGGCACCAGCCAACTCACTTGGGCTTCGCTTAAGGTATTTAGCGCATGTAGCGGAATGGCCACGGTTACGCCGTCTTCAGCATGGCCTGGATCGAAGTGATAGCGCAGCGGGAAGATTTGCGCTTCCACATCCAAGCTCTCGGGATAATCTTCCGCATCGGCCAATAAACCATGTTGTTGCAATAACAATTCACGGCTGTATTCCAATTGCTGCTTTTGCTCGGGTGGTAATTTTTTATACCACTGCGTAAAGGCTTTTTGCGTGTAGATAGTCTCGGGCAATTGCTGAATGAAGAAGGCCAATAAACGCTCTTCACGGACGAGTAAATCGTGGCGGCGGCGTTTATGTTCTTCATCGCGCAGGGTTTCTACCAAAGCTTGATTCTTGGCGATGAAATCGGGCGCTTGATTGAACTCGCCCTGCACTAAAGCATGCTCCACAAATAAACGCTGAGCTGTGGTGGCGTCGTGGGGACCGTAATGCACGCGACGTTTTTCGACCAAAGTTAAGCCGTACAAACTACTTTGTACAAAGCCCATCACACGACCACTGCGGCGATCCCAGTAAGGATCGAAGTAGCGATGGCGCAATAAATGCGCCCCCTGGCGTTCTAACCATTCAGGTTTGATACTGGCCACGGTACGGCCGTAAACCTTGGCGGTTTCGACAATCTCGGCACACATCACCCATGGGCTTTTCCCTTTGAATAGGGCCGAACCCGGGAAAATATGGAAGCGGCGGCCACGCGCGCCCTGGTAATGTTTTTCTTCGTCGTCGCGGCGGCCCACATGACTCAACAAACCACTGAGCAAGGCCGCATGAATGGCGTCGCCTTCAGCCGCTTCGGTGTTGGGCTTCATGTCCACTTCCAGACAAATCTGCGCCAGCTGGTGGCGTAAATCCTGCCATTCGCGCACGCGCGTCCACGATAAAAAGCCTTGTTGCAGCGCTTTACGATACGCCGAGCTGGTGCTCTCCGCGCGGGTTTTGCTGATCCATTTATACAGGTTCAACAAGCCCACAAAGTCGGACTTCACATCTTGAAATTGTGCATGGGCTTCATCGGCAGCTTGAGCCGCTTCGATGGGGCGCTCGCGTGGATCTTGAATGGCCAAGACCGCACACAAAATGAGCATCTCCTTCAAACAGCCCTGCTCGTGACCGGCCAGCAACATGCGACCTAAGCGCACATCCACCGGTAGCCGGGATAATCGACGACCGATATCGGTCATGGCACGATCGGCATCCACCGCTTGTAATTCTTGCAGCAGTTGGAAGGCATCGCTAATCATGGCGCGCGGCGGTGGTTCGATGAAGGGAAACGCTTCTACGTCGCCCAAACCCATTGACTGCAAACGCAGAATCACACTGGCCAGCGAGGTGCGTAAAATCTCTGGCTCGGTAAATTCTGGCCGTAGTTCAAAATCTTCCTCGCTGTACAAGCGAATACACACACCCGGCCCCAAGCGACCACAACGACCTTTGCGTTGATTCGCGCTGGCCTGGGAAACGGGCTCGATGGGTAAACGTTGAATTCGGCTGCGATGGCTATAACGACTGATACGCGCCAAACCGGTATCGATAACAAAGCGAATCCGCGGCACCGTCAGTGAGGTTTCGGCTACGTTGGTGGCCAACACAATGCGCCGCTCGGGCCCCGGATGAAACACTGCCATTTGGGCTTTGGCACTCAGGCGTGCGTACAAGGGCTGAATGCTGGTATGGCGGAATTGTCTTCGCCTGAGCACTTCAGCGGCTTCACGAATTTCACGTTCACCGCTGAGAAACACCAGAACATCGCCGCGCGCATCCACGCTGTTCAGTTCTTCCACCGCGCTAACAATGGCACGATAACGATCGCGCTCGCCATCTTCTTCCGGCGGGCGGTAGCGCACTTCCACCGGATAAGTACGACCTTCGATATTGAACACGGGCGCATCGTTGAAATGCTTAGAAAAGCGCTCGGTATCGATAGTGGCCGAGGTGATGATCACGCGTAGATCGGGGCGCTTGGGCAACACGCGTTTGATGTAACCCAGTAGAAAATCGATATTGAGGCTGCGTTCGTGGGCTTCGTCGATGATGATGGTGTCGTATTGATCCAGCCAGCGATCACGAGGAATCTCCGCCAGCATAATGCCGTCGGTCATAAACTTAATGAGACTGCGTTGATCGCTGCGATCGGTGAAGCGAACCTGGAAACCCACTAATTGGCCCAGTTCCGCTTTCATTTCTTCGGCCACTCGAGCCGCCACGCTACGAGCCGCCAAGCGCCGTGGTTGAGTACAACCGATTAAACCACGCTGGCCGCGCCCGGCCTCCAGGCAAATCTTGGGCAATTGAGTGGATTTACCCGAGCCCGTATCACCCGCCACCACCAGCACTTGATGCTTTTGAATGGCTTTGATGAGATCTTCACGGCGCGCGGTGATGGGCAAAATAGCGTCGTATTCCAAAGCAGGAACCGACTGACTGCGGTCCTTCACTAATTGGGCCGACTGCAGCAAGCGCTCGCGCCATTGTTGTTGGCGTTCGCTTTTTATGCCACGGCGGCTTTCACGCATAAGGCGCGCGTAATCGCGCTGCATAATGTGCTGCGCTGAGAGTTGTTCTTGTTTTAAGAGATCGTTGGCTTTCATGATGATGTCTTCTAAATAAACCCTAACGCACTGCGTATAGACGCTACACAAACCGAGCTATACAGGCCGGGCTTCACCGCCATCGGATCCACTTCCTAATGAGCATCGCATCAACACAGGTACTGGCAATGCATGGGTGTGGCCGCTGGCTTACTCTTGTTTCTACCCAAATGGCTAGTTAGGCTATGGCAGCACGCTTTGATCACTCAAGATCAAACGGGGTTTCAGGCACACCACAGCTTTGTGCGATACCGCACAATTAATTGATTTACTTAGCATTTGCTGATCAAGGGGAATCGAATGCATCGCATCCAATCGCTCGCTAATCGTGCACTTTTTAGCATTCTTTTCCCATTCAGCATAAGCGTGTTGAGCAGCACGAGTGTTCAGGCTGAATCCAAGGCTACCAGCACGAGTAACGAGGCCTTGACCCTCATTCCACTGCATACACCGGCCCAATCCAATAGCTTGGCACCGCGCCTAAGCACCGCACCCGATGGGCAGCACTGGCTAAGCTGGGTGGAAAAAGACGAGCAAGAACAACGCCTAAAAATCAGCCCATTGCGCTTGCTGGCAGAGCCTCAGGCAAGTAAGCAAAGTGCTCATTTTAGCGCGCCAATCCTCGCGGCTAAAGGCAAGGACTGGTTTGTTAATTGGGCCGATACTCCGCATCTATACGTAGGTAGCGATGAGTTTATGGCCGCCCAGTGGTTACAAAAAAGCGGTGCTGGCACTTACGCCTACGATGTTCGCATCAGCGTGTCGAACGACGGTGGCAAACATTGGCAAGAAAGTATGGTACCGCACAATGACGGAACCGCTTCAGAACACGGCTTTCTGAGCTTTTTTCCGCATGCACAAGGTGCCGGAATGGTATGGCTCGATGGCCGCAACACGGTTCACGAACAAGCCATGACCCTGCGCGGCGCTGTGCTCAATGCCCAGGGTGAATTGTCCCACGAGGCCGAGCTCGATATTCAAGTGTGCGATTGCTGCCAAACGGGTGCCACCAGCACGCAGAACGGTGCAATCGCCGTTTATCGTAACCGTAGCGATGCTGAAGTGCGCGATATCTATGCCGTCCGTTTCGACGGTACACGCTGGGGCGAGCCCATCGCTGTGCACGACGATGGCTGGACCATTGCTGGCTGCCCGGTAAACGGCCCACAAGTCGTTAGTATCGGCGGTGAAGCCGTGGTGATGTGGTACACCATGGCCAACGATCAACCGCGCGTAAAAATTGCCCGCTCCACCCACCAGCTCAGCAGTTTTACCCCCCCGGTGACCCTGGCTGAAGGCAGCACCTTAGGCCGCGTTGCCTTAAGCTACACCGGCCAATATATTGTGGCCGCGTGGATCGAAGAGCAAAACCAACAAGCCGAGCTCATTTTAAGCTGGCTGAATCCAGACACCTTAACGGTGCAGCATCAAGATCGTATCGCCTCGGTGCCCCAGGGGCGTGCCAGTGGTTTTCCGGCATTAAGCACATTGGCTGAAAATCAAGTGCTCATCGCCTGGACAGGTCGCGAAAATGATGCGCTGCAAGTGCAAGCCGCCATCGCTCAACTGCAATCGTTACAATAACTAAGCGCACATACGGGCAAAGAGCGGTCGCGTAACCTTGGATAAAAATTACCCACGCCCATAGCCAAACGCCATGCGGCTTGTGACTCGTTGATAGGCTATGGTAAAAAATAGTCTTTAGAATAAAGTGGTAGCATATTACCACTTTAGTTTATGGGCACTTTATCCGGAGTTCTATCTGCGGATTTCTTAATCGGCACTACGAAGGCCGATCTCATACAGGCACAGGGCAGGCCATGAGTCACGAATCTCAGCATTCCACAACCACCCCCATCCACGGCGAAGAGCAACACGCTTCCAGCCAACTTATCCATGTCATCGATTGCTTAATGCTCGGCATTGTGCGGTTATTTATTGGCCGCGTTACTTTTGATGTGTTAGTCGAGCGTTTACGACATGTCATGGTGCAAGAAGGCAGCCGCCGTATCGCTAAAGAAAACGGTGGCAAGGTCGTAAAATCACGCATCGCCTTGCTCACCGGCGTTAAAACCGAGCACATTGGGCGCGCGCTTAAACAAAACGAAGAAAACTGCCAGCAATCGGTCTTAACGGTTGAAGCGCGTATCTTAAACGCGTGGTCTCGCGATCCCTTACATCTCGACGCCAAGGGTCAACCAAAGCAACTACACATTTACGGCAATGGCGATACTTTCCAACGTTTAGTGGCCATTCATGCCGGTCGTGGTGTCACACCACAAACGGTTTTAGATAGTTTGCTGAAAGCCAAAAATGTCGAGATTGTTGATCAACATTGGGTGCGCATGGTGAATCCTGTATGGAATCACTACACCCCCGACGAAAGTAACATGCTGAAAGGTGCCAGTTTTACCGTCAACAACTTGCTCAACACCATTCAGTGGAATCTTGAACATTTCGACGCACCCGAGCAAAAACGCACCGAACGCAATATTTGGTCGGTCTCATTGCCACCCGAAAAAGTCCCCTTGCTACGCCAGCGCTTAAACCAGGTTTTAAAAAACAGCTTTGAAGACTGCCGAGCTGAAATCAAGCAGCTCGAAGATCCAGAACAAACCGAGTACAACACAGTATTAGTGGGTGCCGGGATGTTTTATTGGGAGCAAGAGGCGTGCACTAATGGTACGGATCAAGCCCAACCTTAATCCACCAATACTACAGCTTGCTTTAGTCGCTTGAGAAACCAATGTCAGTAAGCCAATCGCTGTGCTTGGCCATCAGCCTCATCCGACATCAAGCGCACATAAAACCTTCAGCGCGCCCATTTCTTCATCAGAAATTTTAGGCGCAAATTTTTAAAACCCAACTGCTTTCAGGCTGAGTTCCACTCAGCCTTGTGCTTTTCTTATACAAGTTTCAAGCTGCCATTCCCCCATAGGTACCGTCATGACGACGGATACAAACAATAACCATACTTGTCGCCACAAGTTAAAAACCACTCAATGATGAGTAACAGGTGAAGGATTATGAATAACACTCCCCAACAGCACGTAAAATCGTTGGCACTCGCCGCATTATTATTCAGCGCTAGCCAAGTTTCGGCCGCAGGCTTATCGCCAGAGCATCTAGAAGTCATCGCCCTGACCCAGACCGAGTTAGTCATTTACGATCATCACGACAACACGCTATACGTGGGTAGCGGTGGTGGTAACCTCCACTATAACGACTACCACCTCGATACTTGGCAGCTAGTGGCTGAAGGCAGCACCCTTCCCGGTGATCTCCCCACCATTAACGAAGCCGCCCAAGGTAGTGGCATTGCCATTAAACAATGGGACTGGGGCGACGCCCGCGCCGTGTTTTCCTGTGATGGAATCGATCTTATCTTAGAGCGCTTATTGGCCGATGGCAGCCACGAAGAAGTGTTGGTAACTCGCATCGAACAACAGCGCTGCACGCCTTAGATTCAACGGAGTTGAGCCAGCGATAGACCAGTGCTTATTTATGGGTTCTTATCGACAGGCTCTCAATAACGAAAAACCGGGGCGTTAAAACCCCGGTTTTTTTGGCCTTTCGATCAACGGCATAGGCCGTAATTGCTAGAGTTTAGACTTTACGACGGCGAAGACTTAACGCGCCGAGTAACAGTAATACCGCAGCAGTAGCCACCAGGCCCACACGGCTTAAGGTAGGAATCACCTGGGGCTCGGCAGCGATTTCCAAGGCAACGTTATCTAACTGGAAAAACGCCGGGCCGGTGAAGCCTTCAGGTACATCCAGCACAAAGGCCACCCGCACCGCTTGATTGGCAAAGGCAGAAATATCCACCGCGCCATTGAGTGCGCCGGTGTCGGTTACGGTATCACCGGCTACTGCTACTAAAATCACTTCACTGGCCAGCGCGGCACCGCCACCGCTGGGTTGCACTTCTACGCGAAACTCGCGATCCAGATTCGCGCCAAACGTCAGCTGGTAGGCCGCGCGATAATCAAAGGTTAAGGTGTCGGCACCGGGTGGCAAGCTTACATCTTGGGCAAACTCAATAACACCCGGTCCATCGCCATCAAAACCCGATAAAGCGGCAAAGCTGCCTTGGGTGGGTGCACTATTGAAGAAACCAAACCCGGGTGTTACCCCGGCGGTGTCAACGACCACATCGAAAAAAGGATCGGGTAAATCGGTCACGACCCAATCGCTGAAATCGCCCGATTCAAAACCACAGTTTAAAAACGGATTTCCCGCCACGGCGGCACAATCCACCGCAACACCGGCGGGCAGCGGTGCTGGGGTGCCGCGTTGAATTTCTGCTTGATAAGGGGCTTGTTGGGCATTTGCAGACACAGACAGCGCCATAGCCAAGGCGTAAGCCCCTGCTAAAGAGTACTTTTTCATGTGATTTCCCTTCAAAACATGCTTTAGTTAAAGCGACATCACTCAATAACTAATGAGTTTAGCCACTTCAATATATTATAAATTATGCATTTTTTATAATACAAAGCAGAAAACACTGTCGTTTTTTAATCAATAGTGCGATTAAAACAATGGGGTCGATTGCAAATCGCTAGCTAGCACCATCAATTATTTAAGAAGAAATCACTAAAATTATTGCTTGGTATACAACATCGATATTTCTGCCCTCTTTACCGAAAAACATCACCTAAAGCACATAAAAAAACGCCCGCAGTGCGGGCGTTTATCTTCGTTCTTAATGGTTCTACAAAGCGAGCCTAAATGCGGCTGGCCTTATGGAGATTTAAGCTTGTTGGCGGCGCATTTGGAAGCCTGCCAAGCCCAGCAGCAACAGTGCCATAGCTGCCAAGCCGAAACCGCTCAGGGCCGGTACTGCCTGGGTAGCGAAAGCAAAACCACGCACCGGAACTACGGTGGGGCTGTTAGCCGCGTTGCTCACTAAGCTGAAGCTATCGTTAAATTCACCGGCCCCGGTGGGTTGGAAGACCACTTCTAAATTACAGCTACCTGCCGGAACAATGGTGATGGGCAGCGGGCCGCAATCGCCTTCCAGTACGGTGAAGTTAGCTGTCGGTTGGATGATGTCGCTGATAATTAAATCGGCAGAACCATTATTCGTCACACTAACAAACAAGCTGGCACCTGCTTCAATACCGGCAGAGCCGAAATCGATATCCAGATCACCCAAAACGATATCGGCTTGAACGCCCTCACCCATCAAGGCCACTTGATCGGGGCTGCTGGCCGCGTTGCTGGTCAGCGTTAGCGTATCGTTCGCCATGCCAATCGTGGTGGGGTTAAAGCTGATATCTAAGGTGCAGTTTTCAGCAGCAGCCAGAGTGAAAGGTGCGGTGGGGCAAGTACCACCAGCAAGCATGAACTCAGTGCCGCCGATAGCGGTGCTGTTCACCATTAAGTCGGCATTACCGTTATTGCTCACCATAAGCGACATAGCCGCTGAGGCGGTATCGACACCTACCATACCGAAGTCCAGCTGATTAACCGACAAGGCCAGATCCGGTGCAACACCTTGACCCAGCAGGTCGAAAGTGGCATCGCCTGAATCGGCATCGCTGGTGATGGTAATGGTTTGGTTATACGCCATCGTGCCGCCCGGCGCGAAGGTGTATTCCAGGGTGCAGTTATCGCCCGCCGGTAAGCTGAACGGTGCAGTGGCACAAGTGCCGCCACTGAGGCTGAATGGACCGGTGGCTGCCGAGATATCCATCACCATTAAGTCGGCACTGCCATTGCTGTGCACGGTGATGGCTTGCGCCATGCTGGTGCTGCCAACGGCTACGTTACCGAAATCAGCCATGGCGGGCATGACTTGGATATCGGGAATGGGGGTAATTTCAGCGCCGATGTTATCGAGCTGGAAAAAACCAGGTCCGGTGAAGTTTTCAGGCACATCTAAAACAAATGCCACACGCACATCTTGACCAGCAAATGCAGCAACATCGACCGTCTCACTTAAAGGCCCAGTATCTACATTACCTGGATTTACAACCAGAATTGATTGAGTCGCCATGGCTGCGCCACCACCACTGGGCTGAATCTCAACCCGAAACTCTCGCGGCATTCCAGCGAAAAGACTCACATTGGCGCTGTAATCGAAAGTAACGGCGGTAGTACCGTTGGGGAACGATACATCCTGCGCAATTTCAATGATGCCGGGCCCGTTACCATCAAACCCTGAAAATGCAGCGTAGCTACCTTGTGTTGGAATAATAGTTCCACCACCACCCCCACGCGGAGGTGGAGGCGGCGGCGGGGGAGGTGGTGGCCCCATCATCAGCACAGCCAGTGGGCCGAAAGGCATAGTCAGATCAGTGGTCGCCCAGTCGGTAAAATCACCCGTTTCAAACCCGCAGTTGGTAAACGGATTATTGACAATAGTTTCGCAGTCGACCGTTGAACCTCTAGGGTTAGTCTTTGAGGCATCGAATTGAAGCGCTGAAGAATAAGAACCTTGCTGCGCCTGAGCCGCCACAGAGGCAGCCAAAAGCAGCGCAGTGATCCCCGCTAGCTTAATGCTTTTCATTGAGTTGAATGTCCCTTGTTAAATCGCGTTGACTCGTGCGTTTGTAATGTTGAAACGATTCGCACATTCGTGAATTATAATTCAACAATATAATTAATCGGGCATCTATTAACGGAATCTTCAGTGGTTTCTCAGGGTTTGAGGCGCTAATCTGGCCCAATATCCTTTGCCATTCGTAAAAAGTGCAGACGATGCTAAAAACCCTAGCCGCCGCCCATTATCGATCGCTCTTAGATTTCACTGCCCCTTTAGGTCAACTCAATTTGATCACTGGAAATAACGGCAGTGGTAAGTCAAATTTTTATCGTGCACTCAGGGTGTTAGCGGAAACCGCCCAGGGCGGTGTTGTGCGCGCTTTAGCTCATGAGGGTGGTTTGCATTCTGCATTGTGGGCGGGGCCCGAACATTTATCGCGCGCCATGAAACAAGGCGATGTTCCCGTGCAGGGCACGCCACGCCAGCACGCCGTGCGCTTACGCTTGGGCTTTGGCACCGATGATTTCGGCTACAGCATCGCCTTTGGCTTGCCGAAGACCTCCAGCCCCGCCTTTATGCTGGACCCAGAAATTAAACACGAAGTGATTTGGGGCGGACCTTTTTACCGCCCAGCCTCTGCCTTGGTAGAACGCCAAGGCCCGGTGGTACGCAGCCGCCAGGGCCGAAGCTGGCAGGTGGTGGCGCAGCATCTTTTGGGTAGCGACAGCCTATTCAGCGAACTGGCCGACCCCAGCGCTTTACCCGAGGTGTATCAATTTCGTGAGCAGATTCGGCAGTGGCGTTTTTACGATTACTTCCGCACCGATCCACAAGCCGCAGCGCGGCAACCGCAAATCGGCACCTTTACCCCCGTGCTTCACCACGATGGCCACGATCTCGCCGCTGCTTTGCAAACTATTCTGGAAATCGGTGAAGCTACCGTGCTCAGGCGCGCTGTCGACGACGCCTTTCCCGGCTGCGAAGTACGTATTCAGCGCCAGAAAAACGGCTGGTTTCAATTACAGTTCTCACAACCCGGTTTAT
>JAKSCJ010000018.1 GCA_022360675.1 Lysobacterales bacterium | reverse complement strand
CCTTGGATCGTTATCGCTGGTTGTTGGAAGAATGGCGTATTTCACTCTTTGCCCAACACTTAAAAACCGCTGAGCCCGTATCGGCCAAGCGTTTGGAAAAAGCTTGGGAGAAAGTATAAAGCTTTAAGGGTGTTTGCCTTCCGCAGGGGTAGGCTATCAATCAAGAATGCTGTGTTTGAGTTTAAACAAGAGAGCCACTGAACCAAGGAATAAAACAACAACGAAGCCAAAGCACAGGTCTTGGTTTCGTTGTTTATTGGTTTTATACATCATGGGCGCATCGGGTTTAATAGTGTATTGGAAGGTTAATGCCGATCCCGATAATGTGCTGAGTTTAAGTATCTCCTTTGTCATGCTATTGCTTGTTGGCTTGTGGTTGTATTCGGTAGGTTTGGATGATTAAGCGCTTGCTTAAATGATGGGCGATGAATGGCGCATCTGGTGGTGCTAATGATGACTAACGACTCATGTTATTGCTGAAAGTGCAGATTAGTATGATGATACTGAATCGTTCGTAGGTGCATCCGATGTTCTGGCGTGTGTTGCTGTGCTTATCCATCGTGGCTGTGATGATAGGCCTGATGAGTTTCTCTACCCATGCATTAGCTGATGAAACTGAACAGCAGCCGTACGCTGTGGGTATGCGTCAACTTCATTGGGTTGATGAAACGCGTGAAAACTGGGCAAGCGATGGACCACGGCCTTTAGTGGCTTATTTGTGGTATCCCACCACAGAAGATGCAGAACAAAAGCTGGTGGCCTTTCCGCCGGATGAACCCATTTTTATCGGTGGCAAAGCAGCACGTAATGCGCCATTTTTAAACGATGATCAAACGCGCCCATTAGTGCTGATGTCGCATGGTACGGGTGGCTCGGGTTTACAGATGATGTGGCTAGGGCGGCGATTGGCATCAGCGGGCTATTTGGCGGTGGCCGTGAATCATCACGGGAATACCGCTGCCGAGCCTAAATACGATGCCCGTGGTTTTCGATTATTCTGGGAACGCGCTACCGATTTGACGGTGTTGCTCGATCAACTCCTGGCTGAGCCAGAACTAGCCACACACATAGATAAAAACAACATTAGTGCTGTGGGCTTTTCCTTAGGTGGCTACACCGTCAGCGCCTTGGGTGGTGGACGTATCGACTTCGACCAGTTCCACGCTTTTTGCGAAAGCGCCCAACGCGACACCACCTGTGATGATCAAAGCGAATTCCCCGATGCCGATCGCGAATTCCAGCGCTTACAAAAGATCGATCCTAGAATCGATATCGCATTAGCTAAACACGGCAATAGTTATAAAGACGAACGGATCAAATCCGTAGTCGCACTGGCCCCAGCCATCGGCGCGGCGTTCACTCCAAAAAGCCTAAAAGCGATCAACATTCCTTTCTATTTTATCGTGGGCGGTGGCGACACCATTGCCCCGGCTGCCAGCAATGCCCAACGCATGGCACAGCATATACCCCAAAGCCAAGTCGATATTCTAAATTCCCAGGCTGGGCATTATGTGTTTCTTAACCCTTGTAGCGATGTTGGGCGTAAACATGTGTCCATATGCCAGGATGGTGAAGGAGTGGTGCGTGATGAATTGCATGGTAAGGCCGCACAGAGAGTTTTGAGCTTTTTACAGAGCACCAAGAATGGATTGAATGAATTTTTAAGCAGTTGAATCGTATTCATGAATAGAATCGGTATTTGCTTTGACTGTGATATTGCTAGCTAAAAGATGTAATTAAACAAATTGTGCCAGAGTAATTTACAGCTTTTCTCGCTTATCTTCTATTACCGCTGTTGTTGATTGATCCTGTAGATATCGCTCAATAAAATGAGCGCTTGCACCACAGTAATCCAATGCTTGTGTATAGGTTGCAGCTAAAGGGATGATCTCGATGTTTGCTAGGATATGGCTATTTTTCTTATTTGTTATCGTTTCTATAGTGCCGATAAGTTCGAATGCTCAAGAGCCACTCAGGCAAAAGCTTTCAGCGGAGAATCAGCAAGTATTAATCGATATTTACCGATCAAATAACGACCAAATCTGGGCTCAACAAGATAGTGCGGAAAGAGCCGCGTTTTATGCGAGTGATGAACAGGGTATTCAACAGCAGCAACTGGCAGAAAAGCTCACTCAAATCGGTTTTCTAAAAGATCGAAGTGATGAGCCAGTTGACTTTATTGGAACCCATCTTACCGCAATTAAAAAAACCGCATATGCCGCTTCGGCGGCTCTTGCCTCCGAGTGTTCTGACGCGAGAGCTCTGGCAAAGAACGGTGTGCGTTTCAATGTACTGTCCACTCAGAATGCACAAGAGAGCCAAGTATGGTGGTTTCGCTTCTCAGTTGAAGACAAGCAAGCTGTTGAAATCAATACCCATGGCTCGACATTAGACACACAACTGGAAATTTACGAGCATTGCTTTACCGATGAGCCTCTGCACCAAAACGATGACTTTTTAGGTTTAAACGCTTTTATTGCCTTCGAAAGTGATAGCCAGCGAGATTATTGGGCTAAGGTTACGGTATCTAGCGCTGTTGCTGGCCGCGTCGTTTTATCAGTTCGTGAGCATGCATCATTAAGTAACATCAATCTATGGGATTATCGTCAAGGTACACCACCCTGGCTGCACTTTTGGAATCAAAACGATGAATATCGTGGCTCCGTACAGCTTAATGGCAATGGTTTTGATGCCATCTATGTACCGACAAGCTGGCAAACAAGTCGCCTAAGTCGGCTTTTAAACTTTGATCAGCGCCAGTTGAATTCAGGCTGCTCGGCATGGTTGTGTGAACCGATAAGTGAGTGGATGCAACACCAGCAGCAGAGAATGTCCAATAATACTGTTGCAGATAGCTATGGGAATATCGTTGGGCAAGTACTGAGTTCTGAGAGTGGGCAAGGCATTAATGCAAGAGTCACTGCTGTCGATCAAAATGGCTCGGTATTAGCCACGATGCTGACTACAAACCGTGGTGATTACCGCTTTAATCGCCTGGATGCTGAACAAATACATATTATCGCTGAAGCCCCTGGATTCTTGACTGAAAATGAGCATAAGAAAAACTGTTCTTACCGTAAAAATAATTGCCAACTCAATTCAACAGAGTTAGTCACCTTAAAACAAGGTGACCTTGTTGAGCACACCACTCGCCTACAAGGCCAATCTACCATAGCGGGTACCGTGCTTGATGCAGAGTCCAGACCCCGTGGTTTTGCTGGTATTGCCGTATATAACGAAGCGGGTGAATTGATCGAGGAAAGCACGGCCGATTACCAAGGAAATTATGTTGTCAGCACCCCGGCATTTGCTTCTTATG
>JAKSCJ010000353.1 GCA_022360675.1 Lysobacterales bacterium | reverse complement strand
GGTACCAAAGTTTTTGGTCCACATGTAGGTGATGTCGAGTTCGGGAACCGTTGAGGTATCCACATCAACTTCACTACCAGCAACCGGACCACCTAACGCGGGGGCATTGATGGGGTCGCTGTCGGCGGTGGGGTCAATGTGTAAACCACGCAAACGTACCAGCCAGTCACCGGCTTCCCACGCGTGGGCATTACCCGTTACCCCCAAACCCATTAATAAACCGAGAGCACAGCACTGCCGAATCAAAGGCTTCATAATTTTTTAGTCTCCTCACTCTAATTACTGCTTAACGAAAAGCAGTACAATAATGCATCGTGATGCACACTTATATATTGATTATGGTCAATCTATAAGCATGTATACAAAGCGTTCAAAAATGCCACTCACAAAGCTCATAACGAAGCTTGCATTCCATGCATACAGAACACACTGCATCCGTTAGTTTGTTCGTTAATGAGAAGATTTGAGTCGGATATAAATGGCCGTCCTAACGTGTTTAATAACCAACCGTTTGTTAATCAAACCATGGTTAGTTAACACTAGCCCATCCAGACATCCTGTCTTCATTATTCTTATTGTTATTCATTAAAGCGCTTAGGTTGCACGCAGTTTAAAGCATGCACACTAAACCGTTTTGTTTATTTTGATTACCCAATAGTGATGACCTCAAAGTGAGGCCGGATCCGCCAAAGTCGTGCGTGATCCAAGTAGCAAATGCCCAAATCATTGTGAGTCAAAAATACAAACCTAAAACACGAACTCAAGCTTGAATCCTGCGACGAATTCAAGCACGTGCAATAAGGTATCGTTTTTGCCGCCCACGGTTATTGTGGTCAATCAAATCAATCCAGCTTTTCGTTGAATTTTGCGTTGTCGATTTTGAATCAAATCAACAAATCAACGTTGAGCTTTTGTTATTACTTCCTGTGTTCATCATCACTGTCGTTCGGGTAACTTCTGCGTGGAAAATGCAGGCCCTGTTACCACTTATACCGTGCTGTTTTTTTGTTGCGCCATGCGATACCACAGGTATAAAGCAAGGCATTGCGCTGGCACCAGCCACAACAGTAAATCGTAATTATATTGGTGCGTTGGTGTCAGTTTCATTATTAGAGCAAGGATCAAGCTAGCGAACAAGAGCAGTGATAGGCTACGGCTAGCGCGAGCAAAAGGTGATACCGCCAAACCCAGGCTTAAAGGCATGAGTAATAAAACATTTTCATTGCGCCAGGCGGCTTGGTGATCGGTGGCAAACCAGAGAAAACACAACAGCAAACCACCCAAGCCCGTTAACGCCCACCACAAGCGCACACCCAATAAACGCCAGCGCGATCCCTTACGCACCAAGGCATAGGGCAAAACCATGAGTAACACACTGGCCAGTAACAACACAGTAAAAGCCAAGTAAGGCGGTTTTAATTCGGCAGGTGGCACATGGCCTTGGTAAAAGGTCTCGGTGGGGCCCGTCAGCGGCTGTTGTTCATCGTTTGTGACATTTTGTAAGAATTCACTGAACTGAACGGGCAGGTAAAAATACTGCCATTGATTAATGACTTCATCGGTCATGCGCCCTAAACCCAGCTGAATACCCAGGTACAGCAAGAAATCATCTTGCACCAAGGTTAATGCACTCTCACGAAACGTCGTCTCGGCCGATAACGTTTCGCTTTGCTGAGCCAAATGCTGGCCTAGCGCTTCATCAATCGCATCGCGCACGCGGGTGGAACAGTTATCGAGGAAGTAATCGTATAAATATTCGCGGTGTTCAGGCTGCACACTGCGTTTGAGTACGTCTGCCAAGCGTTGGGCTTGTTCATCATTCAAGTTTAAACGTTGGTATTGAATGGTGCGGTTATAGCGCTGATAAAAGGCAAACTCATCGCTGGGCTCAGTGGCGGCTGCAAAATACAACATGCGCCCCAGTAAGAAGTTTTTAAAAAAACCTTTTTGTTGAAAATCAAAAAAACCATAGTTGAATAAACGATCTTCACCGCTCACGCGATCGCGCAGCCATAAGGCGTTATGGCCAAAGCGCTCCCATACCTCGGTGCCTGGCCCATAGGTCACCAGATAAAACTCGGGCTTTGCCTGCGCCGGATGACTGAAGACACCAGCCAACATCACCCACAGTAAACAGATCAGCGCGCGCCAAGATCGTTGAGTACTCATCATATGAAGACTCTTTATCAAACAAGGTTTTGGAATCGCATGATAGCGGTAGCACGGGAAAAATGCAGGATAAAGGCAGGAACACAGCTGGAGGACATCACCCAATGAGCCTGATGCCCAGGCCCATTGAGTACTCATAAGAACGAGGTTTACGCGGGCATTTGCACGGTAAGCTGATGAATACGGCGTTTGTCTGCCGCTTTAATGGTGATATTTAAACCACCAATTTCCACCGTTTCGCCACTATTGGGTAAACGCCCGAAGGCGGCCAACACCAAACCACCTACCGTATCGAATTCTTCGTCGCTGAGCTGGGTGGCAAAGGCTTCGTTGAATTCGTCGATGGGCGTGAGTGCCTGCACTAAGAAGCGGCCAGGCCCGGTTTGCATGACCAAGGTTTCTTCTTCTTCGTCGTCGTGCTCGTCGTCGATATCGCCAACGATTTCTTCCAGCACGTCTTCAATGGTCACCAAGCCTGAAATACCGCCGTACTCGTCGATCACCATGGCCATGTGATGACGCTGTTCGCGGAATTCCTTCAGCAATACATTTAAGCGCTTGCTTTCGGGCACCACGACCACGGGGCGCATGAGGTCAGAAACCTGAGTGGCTGCGTACTCGGCGGTGAAACAGCGCAACAAATCTTTGGCCAGCAAAATGCCCACCACTTCGTCGCGATCTTCACCCACCACAGGAAACCGGGAGTGGCCCGATTCGACCACCTGGGGAAGAATTGAACGGACATCAGCATCCTGCTGAACCACCTGCATCTGCGAGCGCGGAATCAGTACATCGCGCACTTGCTGATCATTCATGTGCAGCGCCCCCAGCGTCATCGCTAATGCGTCGCTGTCGAGCAGGCCACGGTCGTGGGCACCTTGAATTTCGGTGATGAGGTCTTGCCGGTTCCGAAGCGTTCCTGAAAATGCCTGGCTGATCCGCTCTAACCAGCCGCGTCCGGAACCGTTAGTCGATCGGTCTTCGTTCATAGTGTCTCGTACGGCTTTGGCCGTACCTGAATCTCCCAATGGCGGCCGTATGGCCAATCAAGTGAACTGTTAGTTAAGCCGGATCCATTAAAGTTGTACCAACTTAAGAATTGGAACAATAGTCTGCCAACCTGAAAAGGTGCAGACATTGCCATCATGCCCGGTTTGCCCTACGGGTTTCTTGAGTGTACCCCAAGCCCGCAGCCAGAAGCGATGGCCAAAAAGTCATCAGTGTTTCCGCTTAGGCATAAGGATCAGCGATGCCTAATTGAGATAAAATCGCGCGCTCGCGGGTTTCCATATCCTCAGCGTCTGCTTCTTCAATGTGGTCGTAGCCCAATAGATGCAAGACACCGTGCACCAACAAATGCGCGCAATGATGAGGCAAGGACTTGCCCTGTTGTTGTGCTTCGTCGCGTAAAACGGCGGTGCAAACCACCAAATCGCCCAAGGTTAAATCGTTGGTATCCAGCGCTGCCAATACCTCGGGCGGCAGGCCAACCGGCGCGGGCGCAGGAAACGACAACACATTGGTGGGTTTATCGCGGTCGCGATAGTCACGATTTAAAGCTTGGATTTCACTAGCGTCGCAAAAACGGACACACATGGGCCGAAACGGTGGTGTATGACCCTCGTGGCTCAGCGCGGTGCTGGCCCACAGCGCCAATTGTTCGGCGCTGGGGATATCGCTGCTGGCGTTGCTGTCGGCATATTGCAGCGTTAGCCAGTCATCAACCATGTGCTCGCGGCAACTGGGAGCGTCGGTATCGTCTTCGCTGCTTTCGTTAGGTGTTGCTGGCGGCAGTTGATCGTTCATTCGCTGACCTGTGCTTCCGATCCCTTGGCCTCATGCCCACCTTCGTGCTGAAAATTCTCCGGCGGCTCGGCTTCTTGGTAAGCCTCAACAATGCGCTGTACCAAGGGGTGGCGCACCACATCCACCGACTGGAAGAAGGTGAAGCTCACGCCATTCACACCCTTCAAGACTTTCAGTGCGTGGCGCAAACCCGACAGGCGATTATTCGGTAAGTCCACCTGAGTCATATCGCCGGTGACCACCGCAGTGGAGCCGAAGCCAATACGGGTCAGGAACATCTTCATTTGTTCCGTAGTGGTATTTTGCGCTTCGTCCAAGATGATAAAGGAATCATTTAAGGTACGGCCACGCATAAAGGCCAGTGGCGCTACTTCGATCACATTGCGTTCCAGCAGCTTACCCACTTGGTCGAAGCCCAGCATTTCATACAACGCGTCGTACAGTGGGCGCAAATAAGGATCGACCTTTTGCGCCATATCACCGGGCAAAAAGCCCAAACGCTCGCCCGCTTCTACGGCTGGGCGCACCAACACGATGCGTTGAATACGATTACTGTGTAGCGCTTCTACCGCCGAGGCCACGGCCAAATAGGTTTTACCCGTACCGGCAGGGCCCACGCCAAAATTGAGATCGTGATCGCGAATTAAACGCAGATAGTTCTTTTGATTCGGGCCACGACCACGCACCGTACCGCGACGGGTGCGGATGGCGACTTCATCGCTGGCCTGGCCTTGTTCATCGGCCAGATCTTCCAAACCCGATTCTTGCAGATGCAAGTTAATCGTGGCCGGATTCAGCACCTCGTGCTCGGTGAGATCGTAGAGATGACGAATTAAACGACTGGCCGCGCGCACGGCCTTGCGCTCGCCCGATACCGAAAACACACTGCCGCGCGCAGCAATGCGCACTTGCAGGCGGTTTTCCAGCAGGCGAATGTGTCCATCTAGAGCGCCGCTTAAATTAGCCAGACGCTGGCTATCGGCGGGTTCCAGTTCGAGGGTTTGGCGATAGGCGTCGCCACTCGCTTGGCTTTGGTTCATGCAGCGGCGTGATGCGGATCCAGCACTAAACGACCCCGCAAAGAGTTAGTTAGTGCTTCTGTAATGTGAACATCCACCATCTGACCGATGGCAGATTCAGGGCCTAAGAAATTGACCGAGCGATTATTGCTAGTACGGCCTGTTAATTCCTGAGGATTCTTTTTGCTGGGGCCTTCCACCAGTACTTTTTGTACCGAGCCCACCATAGCTTGGCTGTATTCTGCGGCAAACTCGTTAATGCGTTTTTGTAAACGCTGTAAACGGGCTTTTTTCACTTCCATGGGCACCGGATCGGGCAAGTTAGATGCCGGAGTGCCAGGGCGTGCGCTGTAAATAAAGCTAAAGCTTTGGTCGAAGCGGATCTCTTCGATCAGCTTCATGGTGTCTTCAAAATCTTCATCGGTTTCACCGGGGAAACCCACGATGAAATCGGAAGAAATGGCCAGATTCGGACGCAACTCACGCAGGCGACGAATCTTTTGCTTGTATTCGATACGCGTATGGCCGCGTTTCATGGCAGTGAGCACACGGTCGGAACCGCTCTGCACCGGCAAGTGAAGATAGTCGGCCAGTTCATCGACTTCACCATAGGCGGCGATCAGACTGGGCGAAAATTCCACCGGATGCGAGGTGGTGTAACGAATGCGCTCGATACCATCGATGGCCGAGATATAGTGAATCAACAAAGCCAAATCGGCGGTGGCGTCGTCTTCCATTTGGCCACGATACGCATTCACGTTCTGGCCCAATAGATTCACCTCACGCACACCCTGCTCGGCCAGCTGCGCCACTTCCACCAGTACATCGTCCAGCGGGCGGCTCACTTCTTCACCGCGGGTATAGGGCACCACACAGAAGCTGCAATATTTACTGCACCCTTCCATGATGGAAACAAAAGCGGTGGGGCCTTCGGCGCGCGGCTCGGGCAGGCGGTCGAATTTCTCGATTTCAGGGAAGCTGATATCGATGGCGGCCTTGCGCGAGCCACGGCTGTTATCGATGAGCTGCGGCAGGCGATGCAGGGTTTGCGGGCCAAACACCACGTCCACATAGGGCGCGCGTTTCACCAGGGCTTCGCCCTCTTGGCTGGCCACACAGCCACCCACGCCAATCACCAGCTTGGGGTTGTTTTTCTTCAGCTGCTTCCAGCGGCCCAATTGGGAAAACACTTTTTCCTGGGCTTTTTCGCGGATCGAGCAGGTATTGATGAGAATCACATCGGCGTCTTCTTCCCGATCGGTGATTTCCAAACCGTGGGACTCTTTGAGCACATCGGCCATCTTGGCGGAGTCGTACTCATTCATCTGACAACCGTGGGTTTTGATGTACAGTTTACCCGTCATATGCTTGGACGCCGTGTAATGTCTACAGTAAAAGAACCTTTCATTTTACCACAAGCGCTACAAGACCAACTAATCAGTGCGAAATCCTGGGTGGTACTCACCGGTGCCGGGGTTTCTGCCGAGTCGGGTGTGCCTACTTTTCGCGACGCCCAAGAAGGCCTATGGGCGAAATATCGCCCCGAAGAACTGGCCAGCGCCGAAGGCTTTGCCCGTGATCCGAAAATGGTATGGGATTGGTATCAATGGCGGCGTGAACTCATCAATAAAGTTAAGCCCAACGCGGGGCATCATGCTTTGGCCGAGATCGAACAAAGCGCTGATGAGTTTTTGCTAGTCACTCAAAATGTAGACAGCCTGCACCAAGCAGCCGGTAGCCAAAAGGTGGTGGAATTACACGGCAATATTTACCGCAATATCTGTACCCAAACTGGTCGCGATATCAGCGACGAATGGATGACCCAACACCCCGGCTCACCCGTGCCCTCGCCCCATGCCAGTGCTGCCTTTGCCCGCCCCGGCGTAGTGTGGTTCGGCGAAAGCCTGCCGCAAGCGGCTTTTGAGCAAGCCATCAGCGCATTAAACCGTTGCGATTTAATGCTCGTGGCCGGCACGTCCGGACTCGTTCAACCCGCCGCCAGCCTGCCCCAGTGGGCGCAACAGCAAGGAGCTTGTGTCGTGGAAATCAACCCCGAGCAAACACCCATCAGCGCCATTGCCGACTACCGCTTGGCGGGCACCAGTGCACAGTGGTTACCGGTGATTGCGAAAAATTTGAAGGGAAAGGCTTATTGATTAGTTAGTTTCTTGCGTAAAGTGCCTGAGACAATTGCACCCAAACTACCACTAAAAATCAAAGATTGAATATTAGAAACTTGCTTAGGCTCTAACCAATGTTGGCTCTCAGGAAGCAAGTGATGGCATACCCAAGATACAAATGCGATTATAAAAGCCAAGCTGAAAACGACTAAAAAGCAGGGTAGTATCCAGCCTAACACCCACAGCCAGCGCTTTTCATTCTCTGTTCTCTGCTCTTTCAGCGCAGGCTCATCTGCAAAATTTCGAGCTTCTCTTCTTGCTTTTGTATCTATTGCCCATGAAGGTAGTTTCGGCCGTTCTGGCGGTGGAACTTCATAATCAGAGTTTAGCTCAACTTGGCGATCTAACTCCGAAGAAACTTCTTTTGCCGCATTTTCAGCTTCATCTTTGGAATGATTCCCTAATTCAGACATCAGTATAAGCTATATAAATTAGTAACAATTAAGCAGCTTTATTTTGTGAACGCCTCAATAAAATACGATAATGCTGCATGATAGCTTCATCATAAATTTGCGCATTCCTTGTACCTTGCTCGTACACCTTTTCCCAAGGAGTGCCCGGCAAATGCGTTAAGTTTGATAAATCAATTCCAGATAAATGACCGTATGATTTATATACTGAACGCAGAAAGCTTTTAATGTGCTCAGGAACTTTATTATTGGAATCAGATTGAATATTGCCTAACGGGATAGGATCCCTTCCATAAGCCTTAATCGCCTGATAAAGCTCAGGAATCACAGGCCCATACTTCCAGGCTTCAATTCGGTCTTCAAACAATCCTTGCCCGAGCATCGCTAGCGCCCAGCCATGGCTCACATAAACTAACTTCATGAGCTGTAGCGGCGTAAGAGTCTTGCCCTTTTCTTTGGCAATTTTCAGCATTTCGTCAGCAACGCAAATTGATGAACTCATTTACCCCCATCCATAAGTCATCGTGTTCTTAAAGCCAGAACATATCATAACCACCTCTCAAATCACGAGGTGAAGCATATTTTGTCATTTTGAACAAAATTTACCGTTGTTGTTCAATTTCGTTTTTATGGGATTTTTTCTTCATCGCTCTTAGGCGGCACGGGCGAGTGGTAACCCACCGCCAGCATCAGCAAGCCTACGCTGATGAACGACACAATGCGTGCTAAGGTGCCGCTGTTGGCCAGGTCCACCATGAAGAGTTTGATCACCACCACAGCCATTAACCCCGCCCCCACGAGCCAAACCGGACGCCAGGCCCGGCGCGTACCTTGAATCATCGAGGCCAAACCTATCACTGCCCACAGCACACTTAAGCCGGTTTGCGCTAAAGCCGAAGACCACATGGCGCGATCATTAAAGGGAACATCGAGGAAGTGATGAGCAAAGCGCAGCCATTGCGCGCTGAGCCAAACAAACATTAAAGCGGCTAAACCCACGGGAGCCAGCTCGAAGCGCCAGCGTTGCTCGGTTATTTCACGTTGGGGATAACGCAGCCATTGCCATAGCGCAAGCCAGGTCAGCCCCAGACTGATATCCATCACATTCAACAACGGCCAATAGCGGGTACCACTCACTAAGCCTGAATGATCGAAATTCACGTTCAAGAACAATAGACACATCAGTACAGCCAAGGGCATTAAAGCCACATGCCCATAAATTTGCGGAAAGCGGGCAGGCGGCCATGGCCAGCGGCGCAAGCCCAGATTCATGCCTGCCACCACGGCGCTCCACAACACGAGCAGTAAAAATGGCGCCCAGGATGTTGCCTCTAAACGTTGGGCTAAATACCAAACCAGCTGGCTACTCAACAGCAGCACGACTAACCACAGGCCACCCGCATGAAGGCCGGTATGCAGCGAGCTTTGCCAGCGGTCATATCCGCGCAGGATCCAGTAATGCACAGCCAAGGCTGTTACCCATGCGCCAACTAATGCATGGGCGAAGGGGCGGCCCCATTCAATTTGAGTGCATGCATACAGCAAGGCCAACACCGGTAACAAAGCCAAGGCAGGGATGCGCCAGGGGTTTTGCTGGGTACGCCGTTGCAGCCAATGGGCCAAGCCCGCGCTCAGTGCAGCGTAAATAATTAAAGCAAACAGCTCCCAACGCTGGGGTAGGTGTTCGAACAACTCAACACCAGCAGCCAGCACCCAACACAACACGCCCCAAGCAAACAACACCCAGGGCCATACTTGATGTTCCCAAATGCTAATTTGGTCGCGGTTTTTCCATAAATAATGGGCAATGTATAAAGCAGCCAAAGCCAAACACATCAGGCCCAAATACCAGCTATTGGCAAACAAAGGCGCGTTGTAGTGGGCATCGAACACGCGGGGCAAACCAAACACAAAGGCAATAGCCGCACCAAACTGCAACAAATAACCAAAACAGCGGGTAATCAAACGCTGTTGGCGTACGCCCACCCACACCAAGGCTGCACCTTGTAAGGCCCATACCGCCGACGACCATTGGGCCGACAACGCTAAAGGCACGGCCACGCTAATAAAGATCACCGCTAATGCCACAAAGGCTTCGCACAGCAAACGTGAGTTTGCAGGTAAGCGTTGCCATAGCTGCCAGGCCAATACGCTGTATACCCCGCTTAATACCACCGCGCTCCAGGCCAAAGCGGTAGCGTTGCCTTCTAGCAGCGCACTTTGCAAACCAAAGGCCACCACCGGCAGACCAAAGACCAAGGTGCTGTCCACAAAACCTTTTAAGCGTGCGGGTTGGCGGAAGGCAAATAAGATGCTGATGGTTAAATAAAGTGCGTAGAAGGCAATTAAAAAGGGCTCGACCGAATGAAAATATTGCCCTTGGTAATACTTAGCGCCCCACCAAGTGCCAATCACAAAGGTGAAAAAGAAGCCCACTAAGTTCAGTGGCCGCCACGCTTTAAACCAAGCGGTACTTAAAATACCCAGATTCAATAGCAAGTAATACGAAAATAACGCCACATGGCTGCCGCTACCGGTGGAAGCAAGTATTGGTGCTAAAAACCCGCCGGTACTGGCCAACATGGCCAGCGGCAAAGCGTTCTGCCACAAAGCCAGCAGCACCCCCACCAGGGTTATCGCCACCAATAATGCAAAAGCCAAACCCGCCGGTAACAAGTGATACAAGCGTAACGAGGCAAAGATGGTTAAATACAAAACACCCAAACCACCTCCTTGCACCACCAAGGCAAAGAGTTGGTTTTTACGCCGCAGATACACCCCACCCGCCGTCATGGCCAGACCCGCCAACGCCACCGCGCCAACTCGCCACGCAATCGATACCACGTAATGTTCTGCTAGGTAGCGCAATAAAAAGGCGACACCGAAAAACAGCACCAATACACCCACTTTGGCCATGGGATTACCCGTGGTAAACCAGTCCACAGCAAAACGAATAAAACGGTCGATGGGTGTGGGTGGTAGCGGCGACGGCTGATCAGCCTTTGCCTTAGATGCTGAAGTTTTGGGCGCTGAAACCGGGGGCGTTGTTGATTGAGCGCGAGTGGCTGAATCAGCAAGCGCTGTACTCTGTGTGGCAAGCTGATCTGTAACTGGCTGATTGGAATCCGGCTCAACAGCAGCAGGATCAGAGGCCGTAGCTCGACTCCAGCCGGCCGCAGACACCGCTGCAGATGACGGCGCCCCAAGCGCTGGTGATTCCTCAAGCGAAGATGAGCTTTGCCGCGCTGTATCCTCAGGCCCATGCTGAGTTGAGCTTGTTGGTGGGCTTGTTAGTAGCTGCTGTTGCAGAGCCTGTACTTGCAACTGTAAGCGTTTGATTTGGCGTTCGTATTCAAATAGTCGCCCTTTTAAGGACCAAGCCAAACCAAAAGCCCAACCGGCGAAAAAGCCATAAAAAGCACCACCGTCGCGCCCCAGAGTGAGGCCCAGGAACAATCCGCCTATGGCTAGAAGGATAGGAGGCAGCATCGCATTATCTTTTTTATGATCGGATGCAGACGATTATGACACTAGTTAGTTTGAGCACAAACTGTCGAAAGTTAGCGCTCAATGGACTGATCTTCGATTTTAAGAGCTGGGCGAATACAACTGATGCAGCGCTGCGACTTGCTGTTGCACGGCGGCACGTAAATGCTCGGGGCCCATCACTTCTACATCGGGGCCATGGCGCAGAATATCCATCACCAGTTCACGTGTGGCTCCAAAGGGCACTTTTAAGCGGTAGCGGCCATCGGGCAGCCACTCGCCCTGTTGTTCATCGTGCCAGTTTTCTTCTGCCACCCAACGTGCCGATTCAGCACCAAACACCAGCTCAGCCGTCGCTAACGCCGGGCCTGAGAAAATGCCGTAAGCACCTTGATAATGTTGCTTCAAGGCATCGGCACTGAGTTCTTTGGCCGTGTTTTCAGTACATTGCTGATGCTGAATACGCTCTAAGGCAAAACTGCGTAAACCTTCCCGAGTGTGGCACCAGGCATCGAGATACCAAGCCCCCCGATAAAAGGTTAAACGTTGCGGCGAAACCTCGCGCTCGGTGACTTCGTCGCTGGTGCGCGCGTGATACCGCATAGACAAACGCTGGCGATCAAACAAGGCGGTGAGAATATCTTCCAACATGCGCTCAGGCACTTGGCGGCCCGCACTATGCTGTAGATGAATCCGCTGGGGTTGGGCGTTGAGATCTAAACCCTGATTATCGAGCAAGCTCATGATGCGCTCTTGCAGTGCCGATAATTCACTGGCCATGGGGCCTGGCTGGGCTTGGGATAACACCTGCTGTGCCATCAACAAGGCTTGCAGCTCGCCCGGGCTAATCCAGATGCCGGGCAGCTCGAAATTACCCGCCAGACTACGATCGTAGAAAAACTCACGTGTCTCCGGATCTTGTTCCAGTGGTGCGCCCAGCTCGTCGCGCAATTGTCCGATCAAGCGATACAGAGTGGCCTGGGAGCAGCCCAGTTCCTCCATTAATTGCTTGCGACTCACAGGCGTACGACGCGCACGCAGGATATTGTGCAGATGATAAACGCGTTCTAATCGGCTCATGGAGCATAGATTAAGACGCACCGTTCCATTTGACCAGCACCCCCAGCGTTCATTTTTCGCCTTATTCGTTTCTTTATTCTTTTAAGGGGTCTTCCCTGCTTGCGTGGGCCAATAGCGGCTCCGCTAGTCCAAGCCTGGACACTATTCATCGCAGACGCTAGAGATAGCTTGCACCCACCCTTTTCTTTGGAATATTATATCATTTCACTGTTACAACATAACAAAACGGACCTGGAACATGCGCCATTCCCCACAGCGCCACCTCAACACTCAACCCGCTTTACTGGCTTTTGCCATGGCCAGTGCGCTGAGCGCGATGGCTTTTAGCGGCAGCGCTTTCGCTCAAAACAATAGCGATCACGATACCGAAGGCCACGACGCCGAACTTGAGCACCTCACCGTCGTGGCCGATCCTCTGGGGGGCAATGTCTTAGAGATTGCCCGCCCGGTGGATTTGCTAGCTGGCGAACAACTCAACGATCGCCGTGGCGTCACCTTGGGTGAAACCCTGCAGTGGCAGCCGGGTGTGCAAACCACCTACTTTGGTCCCGGTGCCGGTCGTCCGGTGATTCGTGGTTTAGGTGGTGTGCGGGTTCGTACTTTAGAAAATGGTGTAAGCAGCTTAGACGCCGCCGCCTTGAGTGACGATCACGCCGTGGCTATCGAGCCCTTGCTGGTGGATCAAATCGAAATTCTGAAAGGTCCAGCCACCTTGCTGTATGGCTCAGGCGCCATCGGCGGTGTGGTCAACACGGTGGACGGTCGTATCGCCGAGCGCCCCGTGGAACAAGGTATCCATGGCTCTGTGGAATTACGTGGTGACACCGCCAATAACGAGCGCGCCGGTGTGGTGCGTTTAGACGGCGGCCATGGCATTTTCAACTGGCATGTCGATGCTTTTGGCCGCGACACGGACGATTCTGAAAGTCCCGGTTGCGCTCTTACACAAGAATTACGCGACGCCTTAGACGCTGAAGAGCTGGAAGAGCAAGAACGCGGCGAG
>JAKSCJ010000181.1 GCA_022360675.1 Lysobacterales bacterium | reverse complement strand
TGATTTATAACCTGCCTTTTTTATTCCGCAGCGAAGACGAATTCGAAACGATCCGCGAACTCGTTGATCCTCCATTGACTGAGGCACTCGCTAAAAAGAACCTGGTTTTGGCGGGCACCATTAATGCGGGTTTTGTTTATTTGTTTAGCCTGCACCCTGCAAGTACTGCTGAGGAGCTGGCGCAAAAAGGCCGAGTTTGGATTCCTCAAGGCGATTTGATCAGCCAGAAAACCCTGGAAGCTGCCGGTATTTCTGCCGTTCCGTTACCGATTTCTGAAGTCTATACCAGCTTGCAAACTGGCTTGGTCGATACCGTTATCACCACGCCTGCGGCAGGTATTGCTTTGCAATGGCATAGCCGCGTGCGTTACATGATCGACATGCCTTTAGCCTTGGGTGCCGGCGGTATGGTTTACGACAAACGCAGCATGAAAAAACTGAGCGATGAAGATCGCGCCACCGTCATGCGCATTACGTCTGAGGCCATGCAACGTATGGGCGATGCTACTCGTTTAGAAAACGAAAATGCTCGCAAAGCTTTAACCGACGCCGGTGTTGAAGTGATTCAAGCTGCCGATGGTAACCGCACGTACTGGGAAGATCTGGCCCAACGTGTTCGCCACGGTCTAATTAGCGAAAAAGAACTGACGCTGCCCACCTTGCCGATGGTTGAAGAGCGTCTTAATCAGCTACGGACCCAAACTGCCGAAAATGCCGCCCACTGATCCAGCACAACAGCCGCCTGAACAGCGTTCGGGCGGCGATACCAATCGCTCGGAAGATTCCGGAATCTTCAGTTTACTGAGCCGTAGCCTGGTTTGGCTTGAAGAAGCCTTGCTGGTTAGCCTGTTTCTTACGCTATTAGGTTTAGGCTTAACGCAAATTATTATGCGTAACCTACTCGATAGCGTCCCCCCCGATATCGAAACTATTCTGCGTGCCTTAGTGTTGTGGATTGCCATGATGGGCGCGGCGGTTGCGGCGCGTCGTCGACGCCATATTGTGGTGGATTTACTGGGCCATTACCTGAAACAAAGGGCGCGGAAATTTATCGGGGTGATTGCCAATACCTTCACCGCAGCCATTTGCTTATTACTGACTTTTGCTGGGCTGAAAATGCTGCAACTGGAGTTGAGTTTTGATCCGGTGGCTATGTTTGGCCCAATTCCACGTTGGGTTGTGCAAATACCGATGCCGTTGGCATTTGCGGTGATGACGAGCCAGTTTTTAGTGCATGCGCTTGAAGATTTGTACCACTTTTTCAAGCCGGCCACGGCAAACTCCGGGGAGGGTAAACCATGACCTGGATTATTCTCTTTATCTTTGCGCTGTTGGGTGCTCCGTTATTTGCCATTATTGCCGCTGGCGCCTTGAATGGTTTTCATCAAGAAGAGCTAGAAAGCACCATTGTAGCTTTAGAGTTTTTCCGCCTTGCCGATATGTCGGTGTTGATGGCCATCCCTTTGTTTACTTTTGCGGGTTATGTGCTGAGCGAGAGTAAAGCACCACAGCGCTTAGTGGATCTGAGCGAAGCACTGCTAGGTTGGATGCCGGGCGGTTTGGGTTTGGTGACCTTGTTAACCTGTGCCATTTTCACCGCTTTTACCGGCGCTTCGGGGGTAACTATTGTTGCTCTAGGAGCCTTGTTGTACCCCGCGCTGAAAAAAGCCGGATACCAAGAAAACTACAGTTTAGGCTTGGTTACCACATCGGGCAGCCTGGGTGTGTTGTTAGCTCCGTCTTTACCTTTAATTTTGTATGCGGTAGTGGCGCAGCAGGTATTAATCGAGCAATCGGTTAGTGTTGACGATTTATTCTTGGCAGGTC
>JAKSCJ010000472.1 GCA_022360675.1 Lysobacterales bacterium | reverse complement strand
GTAGAAAAATTTTTTTATGCATTATCTAAAGCATTGTAACAAAAACCAGCAGGATGCCTTTCAATTGTCGTTTGTTAATCGGTGTCGGCTTATACTGGAGAGGGTGCTTAAAGCTTTTACTTTAGACAATGCATACTTAAGGATCATTTATGATAAATCTACATCACGAGTGCTGCGAATGTTTTGCTGTCTTGAGTCGGGACAAAAACGGCTGATTCAGAGTGGTGGATACACTTGAAAGTACAGATCAGACAATTGTCCTGCAGGACCAAGTCAAGGAAGCTTTGGTCAGTAAGACGCCGCTCGTGATCCAGGGTGGTGGCAGTAAACACTTTTATGGGCGAGCCATCGAAGGCGCACCGCTTTCGACGAGTGGGCACAAGGGAATTATTCGTTACCAGCCAACAGAGTTGGTCATCACTGCGCGCGCAGGAACACTTTTGAGTGAGATCGAAGCGCAATTGGCGGAAAACCATCAGGTGTTACCCTTTGACCCTCCTTATTTCGGCAAACACGCCACATTAGGTGGAATGGTTGCTAGTGGACTTTCCGGTCCACAGCGTCCTTGGTCGGGCGCAGTACGGGATATGGTTTTGGGCTGCCGGGTGATCAATGGTTCTGGGGAGATTCTGCGCTTTGGCGGTGAAGTAATGAAAAATGTGGCGGGATACGATATTTCCCGTTTAATGTCAGGTGCCTTGGGGACGCTGGGCTTGCTCTTAGATATTTCCCTGAAAGTGCAGCCCAAGCCAGCTTTTGAGCGGACGCTGATCTTGCCGGCCTCCACAGCGGAAAGTCTTATCAAGTTTAATCAGTGGCGGGCGAGTCTGTTGCCATTATCGGCAGCTGTTCATTACGATGGCGCTATTTATCTGCGGCTTTCGGGTAACCCGGCAGCCGTGGAGCAAGCGTGTTCGCAACTGGGAGGAGCAGCCGCAGAAGATGCCATTTGCTGGACGGCCATCCGTGAACATAAGCATGCTTTTTTTGACCAGGAAGCGCCGCTGTGGAGGCTGTCCGTCCCGCCCGCCACTCCCTGCCTTGAACTCGCTGGCAGCACGTTCATCGACTGGGCGGGGGCTCAACGCTGGCTTTGCAGCGATGTTCCTGCTACCCGCATTCGTGAAGCTGTTGGTCGCGTGGGCGGTCATGCCACCCTTTTTCGTGGTGGTGATCGCTTGGGTGAAATTTTTCACCCGCCTTCCCAAGGTGTTTGGCAGCTTCACCAGCGTATTAAAAAGGCCTTTGATCCCAACGGGATTTTCAATCCCGGTCGTCTCTATCCTGCATTGTGAAGTTGTATGCAGACTCGGCTGATCGAAACACTCATCAATACGCCAGAGGGCAAAGCCGCAGACCGTATCCTGCGGAAGTGTGTGCATTGTGGTTTTTGTCTGGCGACATGCCCAACTTATCAGTTAACAGGTAATGAGCTTGAAAGTCCACGCGGGCGGATATACCAGATTAAACAAGTACTGGAAGGTCAGCCTGCGACGACGGTCACTCAAACGTATCTGGATCATTGCCTGGGTTGCCTGAGTTGTGAAACCACGTGCCCATCTGGCGTTGAATACGGTCAATTGGCTGATCTTGGGAAGCAGTTGATTGAACGCCAAGTTAAGCGGCCCTGGTATCAACGCGTGATGCGCTGGGGAGTGTTGCAGTGTTTCCCGTATAGAAAACGGTTTGTTTTGATGCTGAGGTTGGCGCAGTGCTTTAAGCCGTTGTTACCGGCCCGTTTGAGGGCTCAGATTCCAGTTCGTGCCTCTCAAGTGAGTGCAAAAAAAACGCGTTCAAGTAAGCGAAAAACAAGGACTATGCTATTGCTGGATGGTTGTGTTCAGCCGGGATTAACACCGCAAACAAATCAGGCCGCCCAACAGGTGTTCGGACAACTCGGCATTGATTTGGTGAGTGTTGCTCAAGCGGGTTGTTGCGGCGCTATGAGTCACCACTTACAAAAAACAGAAGCGGGGAGGAATTTTGCGCGGCAAAATATTGATGCCTGGTGGCCATTCATTGAGCAAGGTGCTGAAGCGATTGTCACGACAGCCAGTGGTTGTGGCGCTTTTGTCAAGTCGTATGGGGAGGTTTTATCCGAAGACCCGCTGTACCGGGATAGGGCTAAGCATGTGGCCGAGGTGACGAAAGATGTTGTAGAAGTTCTAGCGAAAGAAGAGCTTGGCCCACTTCGCTTAAAACCGGCAATAGGCCCTATTGCTTTTCATCCGCCCTGCTCCCTTCAGCATGCGCAGAATTTGTCCGGTAGGGTTGAAAACCTGCTGGCCTCACTGGGGTTTCAATTAACCTCCATTGCCGAGAAGCATTTGTGTTGTGGCTCAGCAGGGACCTACTCCATTTTTAATCCGGCAACGGCTCAAACACTGCGTCAACGTAAGTTGGCTGCTATCGAAAGCCAAAAACCGCAATTAATCGCCACAGCGAATGTCGGTTGCCAGCATCATCTTCAGGCGGGTACCGGCTTAGAGGTGATTCACTGGATTGAACTGTTGGTAAGGCCTTCCGATTGATGGATTGGGTTTAATTACGAAGAAAATCTCATTTAAAGCTTGAAATTTTCCCTAAAATTATAGATATTACGCGTTTGGTCCTTGAGGGACAGTGCTATTGGCCGAGACAGTAAGTCAATAACATCCAGGGCTGGCGTAGCTCAGTTGGTAGAGCAGCTGACTTGTAATCAGCAGGTCGTAGGTTCGACTCCTATCGCCAGCTCCATTCTCTAGAATTTTCAAGAAGTCTCCATAACGATTCTGTTTTTTATAGATTTTCTTGCGGTTATATTTCCTTCTCGTTTCTTATATCGTTAGAATCTAGGTTCCACACTTGGATTTGTGTAAACAATTAATAAATGAGGAGAAAGAGTATGATTACACGCTATGCTGCAATGGTTCTTACTGTTGCTGGCCTCGTACTGGGCACAGTGCCGGTGGCGTCAGCGCAAACATTCATCACGATTGGTACGGGCGGTGTGACAGGGGTTTATTACCCAACGGGTGGCGCAATCTGTCGTTTGGTTAATAAAGACCGGAAAACTCATGGTATTCGTTGCTCTGTCGAATCTACTGGGGGGTCTGTCTACAACCTCAATACGATCCGAGCGGGTGAGCTGGATATGGGTGTTGCCCAGTCTGACTGGCAATTCCACGCATACAATGGCACCAGCAAGTTTGCTGACAAGGGTGCGAATAAAGATCTGCGGGCTGTCTTCTCTGTTCATCCAGAGCCCTTCACAGTGGTTGCACGCGCAGACGCTGGCATTAAGTCGTTTGCTGATCTTAAAGGGAAGCGGGTGAATGTAGGTAACCCAGGTTCTGGGCAGCGCGGCACCATGGAAGTTGTGATGGAAGCGATGGGCTGGGCAATGTCTGACTTTAAATTGGCTTCTGAACTGAAGTCGGCAGAGCAATCAAAAGCGCTTTGCGATAATAAGGTCGATGCGATTGTTTTCACCGTTGGTCACCCTTCCGGTTCGATTAAAGAAGCGACAACAGCTTGCGATACGGTGTTAGTACCTGTTACCGGAGATGCGGTTAGTAAGTTAGTGAAAGATAATGATTACTACCGTAAAGCGATTATTCCGGGTGATATGTATCGCGGTAACCCTGATGATGTTGTGACATTCGGTGTCGGAGCTACATTCGTGAGCTCCAGCAAGGTTCCTGAAGATACGGTTTATCACGTTGTGAAAGCTGTTTTCGAAAATTTCGATTCGTTTCGTAAGCTGCACCCAGCTTTCGCTAACCTGAAAAAAGAAGAGATGGTTAAAGACGGATTATCTGCACCACTGCATCCCGGTGCAGCCAAATATTACAAAGAAGCAGGTCTAATCAAGTAATCAAGCACCACTCTCCAAAGGGCAGCTTTATGTGCTGCCCTTTCTTTTTCCCCTTAGCCGCGTTATTTTAGACGGGCATCATAAAATTCTTAAAAATCAACATTAAAGCCGATTTAGTAAGACAACCTGGGTAGAGGTACTGACCCGCTGCGTTCCTTTCAAAACAGTGTAAACGTCTCTTTTGAAGTTGCGGAGCTCACCACCGAATAACAACAAATGATGAGGGCCTTGTTATGAGTTCGGATACGAAAGATCAAAGTACCAGTGCTGAGCTGGAAAGTATGGTGGCTGAAATCGATACTGGCGCTCGAAATCCAGGTGGTTTGGCTCAAAAAATTTTGCTGACAGTGGCTTTTCTATGGTCTTCCTTCCAGTTGTGGTATGCGTCTCCGCTGCCTTTTGTACTGAATATCGGTATTTTTAACGACACCGAAGCACGTTCGATTCACCTTGCCTTTGCCTTATTTCTGGCGTTTACCGCCTACCCGGCTCTTAAAAGCTCGCCTAAAGATCGTATTCCTGTCCAAGACTGGATATTGGCGCTGGCCGGAGCGTTTGCAGGTGCCTACCTATTCATCTTTTATGAAGCGCTTTCAGGAAGAGCCGGTGCACCGACAAGCTATGATCTCGTCATCGGAATTGGCGGTATGCTGATTTTGCTGGAAGCAACCCGTCGCTCGTTAGGGCCGCCTTTAATGGTGGTGGCTATGGTGTTTTTAATCTACACCTTTGGGGGCCAATACATGCCGGATGTTATC
>JAKSCJ010000255.1 GCA_022360675.1 Lysobacterales bacterium | reverse complement strand
GATCCCACCATTTTCGTGCGCGGTTCCATCGATGCGGTAGTTCACACCTTGCTTGAGGCCATCTTGCTGGTGGTGTTTGTAGTGGTGTTGTTCCTACAAACCTGGCGCGCTTCCATTATTCCTTTGGTGGCGGTGCCGGTGAGCTTGATTGGTACCTTCGCCGCCATGCAATGGCTGGGGGTGTCGATTAATATCTTGTCGTTGTTCGGATTGGTTTTGGCCATCGGGATCGTGGTGGACGATGCCATCGTGGTGGTGGAAAACGTGGAGCGCAACATTGCCGATGGCTTAACACCCATCAAGGCCACGGAACAGGCCATGCGTGAAGTTACCGGTCCTATCATCGCCATCGCATTAGTGCTGTGTGCGGTGTTTATTCCCACCGCGTTTATTACCGGTTTATCGGGCCAGTTTTATAAGCAGTTCGCTCTCACCATCAGTATCTCGACGGTGATCTCGGCCTTTAATTCGCTCACCTTATCACCCGCTTTATCGGCTTTATTGCTGAAACCCCATGGCAGCAAGCCCGATTGGTTTAGCCGCTTGATTAATGCCTTATTCGGCAAGCTTGTCTTTGCGCCCTTTAATCGCTTTTTCGATCGCGCCGGCGATGCCTATGTGGGCGTGGTGAAGAAACTGGTGCGCACCTCGGCCATCGTCTTGTTGCTATACGTGGGCCTGATCGTGGTCACTGGCCAGTTATTCAACCAGATTCCCGGTGGTTTTATTCCGCAGCAAGACAAACAGTACTTGGTGGCCGTGGCTCAACTGCCCGATGCGGCTAATTTGGATCGCACCAGCGAAGTCGTTCGGGAAATGGAAGCTATTGCCTTAAACACTCCCGGCGTGGCGCATACCGTTTCTTTCCCCGGTTTATCGGTAAGCGGTTTCACCAATAGCACTAACAGCGCCATTGTTTTTACACCATTAGATGCTTTTGAAGAACGCACCGATCCTGCACTCTCCGCCGGTGCCATTGCGGGCCGTTTAAATCAGCAATTCGCCGCCATTGATGAAGCTTTTGTGGTGGTGTTTCCACCACCGGCAATTCAAGGCTTAGGCACCACCGGTGGTTTTAAATTACAAATTGAAGATCGTGCCAACGCCGGTTACGAAGCGTTGTTCAATAATTTGAATCAAGTACTCAGCCAAGCTCAGCAACGGCCCGAGCTGGTGGGTTTATATTCCACCTTCCGCATTCAAGTACCGCAATTTAATATCGATGTGGATCGTGAACAAGCGCTGATTCAAGGCATTCCCTTAGACGAAGTATTCTCGGCGTTACAAATTTATTTGGGCTCTTTTTATATCAACGACTTCAACCTGTTTGGTCGCACTTATCAGGTCAACGCCCAGGCCGATACTCAGTATCGCAGCACTGCTGAGGATATTTTGAATCTCAAAGTTCGTAATCGCTTAGGTCAGATGGTGCCCTTGGGCGCGGTGGTCAAAGTCGAGCCCAGCATTGGCCCCGATCGCGTACAGCGCTACAACGGTTACATCAGTGCCGAACTCAACGGCAGCCCCGCCCCCGGCTATTCCAGCGACCAAGCCAAAACGGCCATTGAGGAAGTTTTAGAACAGAGCTTAAGCGATGGCATGGCCTATGAATGGACCGAAGTAACCTACCAGCAGATTCTGGCAGGCAACACCATGGTGTATATCTTCCCGCTGTGTATCTTGTTGGTGTTTATGGTCATGGCCAGCCAATACGAAAGCTTGCGCCTACCCTTCATCGTTTTGTTGATTGTGCCGATGACCATTTTATCGGCACTCACTGGCGTATGGTTAACCGCTGGCGATAACAATATCTTCACCCAAATCGCCTTATTGGTGTTGGTGGCCTTGGCCTGCAAAAACGCCATCTTAATGGTGGAATTCGCCAAGGAACAAAACGACGCTGGAGCCAGTGTATTCGACGCCATTATGACGGCTTGCCGCCTGCGCTTACGCCCTATTCTCATGACCTCCATCGCCTTCACCGCTGGTGTGGTGCCTTTAGTCTTCGCCACCGGTGCAGGTTCTGAAATGCGCCAAACCATGGGTATTGCCGTATTCGCAGGCATGATTGGTGTGACAGTGTTTGGCTTACTGCTAACCCCGGTGTTCTACGCTACTTTGGCGAATAAAAAGGCGGTTAAAGAAAAGGAATAATGCTTAGCTTTAAACCGGCTTCATGAAAGTTGAGTTTGAGTGAGCATAAAAAAACGGCTGCGTGATGCAGCCGTTTTTTTCTAGAAACAAATCTTTAAAAGGCAATAACGCTTATTGCAAACTCCATTGAATCGCTAAGCTTAGCTCACGTCCTTTTTGGTAAGAACGTGTGGTGCTATCACCCTGCAAGAACTCCACCGTATCGTTAAAGATATTGCTCAACTTTAATTTAGCTCGCCAAGCATCGGAAAGCTGATGGCTGTAAACAAAGTCCAGTTGATGGAAGGGTTGCTCATAAACATCGGGGCGACCATTGGTGGAAGCCTCTGAGATACGCTCTCCAGAAATGTTGTACAGCAATGATGCAGAAATTCCTAAATCAGGATCATCAAAACCTAACTGAGTATTGATCACGAAAGGTGACTGGCCTTGCAGCGGGCGCACATTATTGGTTTGACCACCACCGTTATCGCCAAGGTCGATTTCTGAATCAATCCAAGCAAAGTTAGCATTAAAGTAGAAAGGCTCAAAGAAGCTACCCAAGAAGCCTAACTCTTTAAAGAACTCTGCTTCAAAACCGAAGTTGGTTGCAGATTCCGCATTTTGGTAGGTAATGATATTAGCCGTACCCGCCAAAACGATAATCTCGATAGGATTCGTGAATTCTTTATAGAAAGCACTAAAAGAAACGTACTCGGTAGGTGAGAAGTATTTATCCCAGCGTAAATCCCAGTGAGTAATAGAGCCATCGATCAACTCAGGATTACCAATCACCTCACGATCTAGAACCGGGTCGGTAAAGAACGCAGGCGACAACTCTTTAAAGTCGGGGCGTGTTACCGTTTTCGAGTAACCGAAACGAATCTCGTGATCGTCGGGCAAGAAGAAAGTCGCAGCCACCGAAGGCAGCAAGTTATCGGAGTCTAGATTCGCAACAACAGGGCTGTTATCAGGGTCGAACAACTCAAAGGTAACCACTTCTTGATCAAACGTTTCGTTACGTACGCCGGACGAAATACGTAGCCAGTCTTGAACCTGGAAGTCGGCACCAATATGGAAAGCGTTCACTTGGCGCTCGGCGGTATAGTTATCGGTAGCACGGGTCGATTCAATCAACTGGAATAAACCACGACCGATATTTTCAGGACGCAAAATATTATCCAAAGATTGATCATTACGATCATTAGGATCAGCCGGGTTACCTACGAAGTTAAAGCGGCGAATCTCAGATTCACGAGATTGATCGACGCGATAAATACCACCCAATAAAGACAAGCCGAAATCGTCGCTGAAATTCAACGGCAAGGTAAAGTCGATACCCCAACTGGTGCTATCGTCTTCTAAATCACTCCAACGAATCGTATTGGAATCATTCCGTGGTGAGAAGAAACTGCTGTCGTCTTCACGAATATCGTAACGATACTCACGAAAGAAGGGTACATCTTCTTGCGCCGTACCTTTTGAGAATAACCAATCAATACGGAAATCACCCAACTGGGTAAAAGTGTGATCACCTAATACTTGGAAATCACGCAGCTCACGCTCTTCAAACTCTAAGCGGGTAAAGCGAGCACGGTTATTGAAATCTTCAACAAAACCCTCGGTGATTCGGGTCTCATCTTCTGTGCTGCGCAGCCACATCCAATTGAATTGAATATTGTGATCCTGGTAGATATTAAAACCTACCGTGCTGAACAAGCTTAAACCAATGGTCCGAATGGTTTGATCAATAAACTGCTCGTTTTCTAACTGTAATTCACCGGTGTTATCGATATTGAAGTCACGGCGAGCTTCGTTATTACGGTTATTGTATTTTTGCCCCCAATCGGCGGATGCCAAGAAACCCGCGGTAAAGTTCTCGCTGAAATCAAAACGCATACCGCCCGACACCGCTAAACCCGAATTTGGATCATTCGTGGGTGTAGAAACATCGTAGGAGCGTGGAATCGACTCACCAATAGCTTCTAACTCCTCAGCAGAAAAACCACCAGGCAAGAAAGGGGTTTGTAAACGTAGCTCGGTACCGCCATCGATAGCCTGTTGCAGCAAATCGGGGAAGTCACGAGTGCCGTCGTCAAAACCTAAGAAATCTTTGCCACCGCCATCGTAATCTAAGCCTTCTTTAAAGGTCGTTTGTCCATTGAAACCAGTGGATAACTCGACATTAAAAAAGTTTTCTTCGGGTATAGATTTCGTACGGATTTCCACCGTACCACCACCGAACTCGCCTGGTTGGTCTTGGGTATAGCCCTTTTTCACCGAGATTGAATCGATAATACCGGCGGGGAATAAATCCAAGGGCACAACGCGACGAGTAGGATCAGGGCTAGGCACACTGGCGCCGTTCAGCAGGGTCGATGAATAACGTTCACCCAAACCACGCACAAAAATAAACTGACCATCCACCAAGGTTAAGCCAGTGACTCGGCGCAACGCTGATGCAGCATCAGAGTCGCCAGACTTAGAGATTTGCTCAGAACCCAACAGATTAGCCACCGCTGCTTGCTCGCGGCGCTCTTCCACCACCGATGCCAAACTACCCGACACATAAGGTTCAATCACGACAAACTCAGGCAGCTCCGAACCCGCCGGTGTCAGTTCTAAGTTTTGCGTGGTGGCTTGTTCAGATTGAACTAAAACGCCATCGATAGTGCGGGTATTGAAGCTGGAGGCCAATACCGAGATAGAGTAATTACCCGGCGACAACTCAAAGGAGAAGCGGCCTTCGTCATCGGTGCGTGCTTCTTGAGTGGTACCACTAACAAACACGCGCACATTGGCGATAGGGGTTTGGTCTTCGATGCTAGAAATCACACCTTGCAGTAAGCCCGGCGGTAAGTCTTCATCCACCACCACGGCTTGTTGTGAACTTAAAGCCTTATCGGGATTGGAGGTTTCTAGATCAACAAAAGGTTCGCGACCATCGGCATATAGATTGACTAATAACTGAATGACTTCATCATCAACAAATAAGATGTCGCGTTGAAATAACACTTGGCCATTTTCAGTGACTTTCAGCTGGTGCTCGCCCGGGCTGAGTTCCACATACACGCGGCCGTTATCGTTTGTGCTCCCAACATTGGTTTCGTCCACCAACAGCACCAGACCGGCGCTGGGTAAGGTGTCTTTAAAGACAAAGAAGCTAAGCTGTGCATCGGCAGCAAGCGCACTGTTTGCCACAAACAGCAAGAACAGTGATCTGAGCAGGAAGGTTTTCACGGTCAGCCCAATGATTGGATATAAAGATTAACCACAACGCCACGGAGTTTCGCGGCATTCCTCGATGGCACGGCGGACTTCCACCGCTTTACGGAATAAGTCACTGCGACGCAGTAACGATAAATGCTTTTCTGCATTATCGTAGGCACCCGTTTTAAACATGGCATAAGCCAAGGCATAACGAATATCTTCGTTATCGAGCAAGCCAATGCGGTATAAATCCTGCTCCATGGCCGCTGCTTGCTCGTAATGGCCCAGCTCCAAAAGTAAGGCCATACGCTGTTTAAACTTGGCGTTTTGGTCGCGCACTTGGCTGTTTAACAGCATCGCGCGATACACCTGCCCGGCACGACGATACAGCTCGGCGGCTTCGGGAATTAAATCGGTATCTTGAATGGACGCCTCATCAATAATATTAGCCGCCACATGTAAAGAGCTTTTCTCGATGTAGGTGTGGGCTAATACCTTGCTAACCAGTGTGCTATCGGGAAAGCGAAGCTTGGCGGCTTCCAGGAAACGTAAGGCACGATCCACCTGACCACTACGACGCAAAGCATCGCCAATGGCCACGTAGTCTTCTAAGTCGCCATTGGAGCGATCCAGATATTCCTGACCTTGCTCGGCGGCTTCCTGATACAAGCCTAAATCGATGAGGTAAAACACTTTGCGGCGTTGAAAGCCCGGCTCATCGGGAAACACCAAGGCGGCTTGATCCAATACGGCTACCGCTTCGGGGTATTGTTTCAATAACCAGTGAGCTTGGGCACGCATGTGATAAGTCGAAGCAATGCGTGCGACTTCGTCACCGGCGCGTTCCAGCGCAGCAATAGTGCCTGCGTAGTCGCTTAATTCAAAGTTCACCTGAGCCAAATACACAAACACCACGGCTTCGGTGGCACCGGCATCAACAGCTTTATCCAGCGATTCTTTAGCCAGCTCTTTATTGCCACTGCGCAAGTAAGTCATGCCAAACAAGCGGTGATAACGTACCCAGTCGAATTCCTCAACGCTGGTGTCGACTTGCTGCAATGAATTAATGGCACGATCCAGATTGCCATCACGTAACATCAACGTGGCCAACTCCATGTAGTCCACTTCGTCGTCGGCAGACCACACCGGTTGTGCTAAGCAGCACGATAAGGCCAAAGCGATGGGAATGAGCTTGTTCATGCGCCACTCAGATCAAAACGAACACGTTGTTTCGCCCAAGCACGTACCGACTTACCTTGATACTGCGCAGGCTCAAATTGCCACTGGCTAACACCGGTCAATGCGGTTTCGTCGAACACGCCTTCGGGTACCGATTCCACCACTTTGATTTGTTCAATCTCACCGGTAACACCAATCAACAGCGATAACACCACGTAACCACGCACACCTTTTGCTTTGGCGCGCGCCGGGTATTGCATAGGCGTTTGATATACCGCTTGGGGCGGTTGATCAACGGTATCGTCGGTCATCACCAAGCCTTCGCCAGCGCCGGTTAGCTCGTCGTTTAAGCCCGCTAAGTCTTGCGCGTCGAAACCAGGCAAACCAAAGTTAATACCGCTTAAGTTCGAACCTAAACCTGCTAAAGGGTTAGGCGGCGAACGCACCGGCTTACGTGGTTTAGGCTTGGGCTTAGGTTTGGGCTTAACTTGCTCTTTAGGCTTTTGCTTACGCTCGAAATTAACTTGAGATTGGGCCAGCAATTCATCTTTATCAGGCGCTTGTGAAAGACGATTAAT
>JAKSCJ010000473.1 GCA_022360675.1 Lysobacterales bacterium | reverse complement strand
TGTGGAACAGTAAATACACTAGCCTAAAGACGACGCGGCCTAAAGACGACGCGGCACTGCGTCTAACAGCACCGCGTTTTTTCGGCTATCGATAGGCTTTAAGCATTCATCAATTCGCTTAACGCCACACCAGGATCTTCGGCCCGCATCATGGCCTCACCAATTAAGAAGGTATGAATACCCGAACGGCGTAAACGGCGAATATCATCGGCGCTGTGGATACCGCTTTCGCCCACAACCAAAGTGTTGGCCGGAATCTGCGGCACTAAACGCTCGCTGGTGGCTAGATCGGTTTTGAAGCGATGTAAATCGCGGTTATTAATGCCCAACAACGGCGGTTTGATAATCAGAGCCCGTTGTAGTTCTTCTTCGTTATGCACTTCCACCAGCACATCTAGCTGCAGCTCTCGCGCCAGATGATAAAGCTGCTGATACTGCTCATCGTTTAAGGCCGCCATGATCAACAAGATGGCATCGGCCCCTAAACTGCGCGATTCCCACACCTGCCAAGGATCAACGGTGAAATCTTTGCGAATCACCGGTAATGGGCAGGCGGCACGCGCCTGTTGCAGGTAATCTTCATGGCCTTGGAAAAAGTCGTGATCGGTGAGTACCGATAAACAACTGGCACCGTGGGCGTGATAACGCTGGGCAATCCAAGCGGGTTGGAAATCTTCGCGTATCACGCCCGCACTGGGCGAGGCTTTTTTTACCTCGGCGATCACCGCAGGCTTGCCTTGCTCCACTCGCTTATTGAGCTGTTTCAAAAAGCCACGTACCGGCTCGACTTGGGCGCAGCGCGCTTTCAATTCCGCCAAAGGTAAGGCCGCACTGCGCTGGGCAATTTCTTCATGTTTGCGGGCGATAATCCGCTCCAACACGGTGGGCATACTCATGGCAACGTCTCCAGCTCAGGCTCAGGCGGCGCTAAGCGCTGGCTTAAAGCCACTAAATCTTGCATACGTTGCCAGGCTTTACCGCTGGCCAAAATAGCTTGCGCTTGACCCACGCCCTGGGCCAGAGATTTTGCGCGATCGGCGGCATACAAAGAAGCGCCGGCGTTCAATGCGACGATATCGGTGGCTGCTCCCGCTTGGCCGGTCAGGGCTTGCTCGATCATGGCCAGGCTTTCGCGTGGCTCGGTGACCGCTAAACCGGTGAGTTCTTGGCGTTGAATACCAAAGTCTTCGGGTTGAATGGTGTAACGACGAATCTCGCCCTCGTGTAATTCACACACTTGGGTGGGCGTGGCAAGGCTGATTTCATCCAGGCCATCGTCGGCGTGCACCACCAACACATGTTGGCTGCCCAGCGTTTGTAAGGTACGCGCGACGGGTTCTAACCAACGCTCGTGGAAAACCCCCAATAATTGATGCGGAGCCGCCGCCGGGTTGGTTAACGGACCTAATAAATTAAACAAAGTGCGTACACCCAACTCGCGCCGCACCGGCACGGCGTGGCGAGTGGCTTGGTGATGTTGCGGGGCGAATAAAAAGCCCACGCCAAGTTCTTCAATACACTGGGCCACTTGATCGGCATCGAGTAATAAATTAAGGCCCGCCACTTCCAGCACATCGGCGCTGCCCGATTTACTCGACACCGAACGATTCCCATGCTTGGCCACCTGGGCTCCACCTTCGGCAGCCACAAAGGCCACAGCGGTGGAAATGTTAAAGGTAGACGCACCATCGCCACCGGTGCCACAGGTATCTAACACATGTTGGCCCGTGGTGTGCACAGGCTCGGCGTAGCGTCGCATTACCCGCGCCGCTGCTGCGATTTCGGTAACGGTTTCGCCTTTGGCCGCCAATGCGGTAAGGAATCCGGCAATCTGAATTTTCGATACTACGCCGTCCATCATTTCTGACATGGCGGCTTCCATGAGCTCGGTATCGAGATCCTGAGACAACACCAAACGTTGTAGCGCCGTTTGCATACTTAAGGTTTGAGTCATGCGTGCAGCGCCCGATCGATAAAGTTTTTCAACATGGCGTGGCCGTGTTCGGTAAGTATGGATTCGGGATGAAACTGCACCCCTTCTAAATCGATTTCACGGTGGCGAAAGCCCATGATTTCGTCCAACTCACCGTCTTCGGTTTCGGTCCAGGCGGTAATTTCCAAACACTCGGGCAAGCTCTCTTTTTCCACCACTAAAGAATGGTAGCGAGTGGCTTGGAAGGGCGAAGGCAAACCGCTAAATACGCCCACATCTTTGTGCACAATAGGTGAGGTTTTACCATGCATGACTTGCTTTGCGCGCACCACCTTGCCACCCAAAGCCTGACCAATGGACTGATGACCTAAACACACACCCAAGATGGGCCATCGGCCCGCATAGCGTTCAATCACATCCAGACAGATACCTGCCTCGTTGGGCGTACAAGGCCCGGGTGATAACACAATGCCTTTAGGCGCCATCGCGTCGATATCCTGAACGCTAATGGCATCATTGCGGTGAGTGACGACACTGGCACCCAATTCACCCAGATATTGCACCAGGTTGTAGGTGAAAGAGTCGTAGTTATCGATCATCAATAACATTGAAATTGTCCATACAAAAAACGGAGACCAACAAGCCCTTTAAGCACAACAAACGTACAACTTAAAGCACAGCCAAAGGGCTTATAAAAGGAAGAAAATCCTAACATATTTAGCTGCCATCAATGCGGGCTGCGATGGCTACAGAGATTGGGCTGGCTGAGCCAGGCATCCGGCACTTTTAATGTCTTGGCGGCGGCATCATAGACACGCGCTAAACAGCGTTTCTTGACGCTTCGTTCCGAGCTTTGCAAAGCCTGCTCGGCTCTCGAATAGGCGGTCGAGAAAAAATATCAATGAGACACTGTTGTATCATTCAAACAAAAAAGATATGATACACACATGTCCCATTGATGCCTTAATGCCATGAACTTATTTCACTCAAGTCTGCTTTCTGCCTTTATTATCGGTCTCACCTGGGCTTTAACGGCCTTACAGCCCGCCGTTCAAGCGGCACCCATCAATCTCGACTTAGGCTATGCCAGCCAAATTGCCGCCTATGAGCTGCACACCGTTGATGCAACCCCCAGCGGCAGCAGCAAAGCTGGCAGCGGCAAAACCGATAAGCAGCAAGACAGTAACAGCGATAAGCCCACGAAAAGCCACGCTATTCCCCAACTGGGTGGCATCACGCTGATTGGTGTGCGTCAAGAAAAGGTGCTGTTAAGCCGTGCTTCTGCACGTAAAACGGTGGAAAAACTGTGGCAAGACTTCCGTAATAAAGGCGCGCTTCACGCCGATTTGCTCAACGTTGATCCACTCAATGTTTACGTGGTTTACACCGATTTCGATCGCAGTTTTGAACACGCCACCATCGGTATTGGTTACCCCAGCTCAATTTTATCCAGCCGCGAACATGGCGAAAG
>JAKSCJ010000470.1 GCA_022360675.1 Lysobacterales bacterium | reverse complement strand
TGCATTACAGCACACGCTGAAATCAGATTCTGGAATGACCATTGATTTTAATGCGACGGAAGAACTGGGCGCGCCGATGGTGGTTTTACGGGTACCGGAAGTACAGCAACGTAAAACCCAGCTCGACGGCCTTACCAAGCGCGAGAATCAAATTGCACAGCTGGTGGCCGATGGCCTCACCAATGCCGAGATCGCTAGTCAATTATCGATTGCAGTTGCCACGGTTAAAGACCATGTGCATAGCATTCTCGATAAAACTGGCTTGAAACGACGCACTCAAATTGCAGCCGCGCTGCATCAGTAGCTTCGCGTAACAGCCCGTTTATTATTCGATGTTAGCGGTGGGAATGCTATCCATCGAAGGATGGGTTTTCTTGACGGAAACTCTATTGTGTAACGACTAGATAAAATTAGAGAGCGCTTTTAAACAGATTTGAGCTGAGCGCCCGTAGACGCTCAGCATAATGAAAAGAATCAGATCACAGCGGTAGTACGTTAATAATCCAGCCTAAAACCGCATCCCAAACGCCGACTTCCTCAGGCGCTCCGGTTCCGCTGTTGACGGTAGCTGCGGCAAAGCCACTGACTAAGATTAGCAATAAGAATAAACTTACTTTTTTCATCAATGCATTCCTTTTTAAGGTTTAGTATCGAGTTAATTTCGAGCAGAAACATTCGATTGTGTTTTTCAAACTGCGCGTTTTTCTTCGAACCAATAAAGACCAATACCTGCGGCCTGAAGGCTTTGTTCAGCATTGCCAGGTTCTTGTTGATAGCGATTAAATGTATCGACCAGGGCTTCGTAGTGACTTTCATTAATCGCTTTAACTTCTGCTCTCAATGCAGATAAGCGCTTGGCAGGAATGTATTCGCTCCAAATTCTACGCTCAGTAAACGCTGGCGCACCATTGGATAAATTATGATTCAATGTATCCAACAAGGCGCATAAAGATTGACTGGCGGCCTGAATCATATCGATACCGGGTTGGGCGGTAACATCGCGGGTGCGTTTGAGCGTGACCTGATGTTGATCGACTTCCACAATGCCTCGATCTTTTAAGATATTCAGCAAGGCCGGTGCGGTAAAGTCGCCGCCGTAGCGATCAAACAAATCGTAAAACGATGGATAGCGTTCGTTTAACGACAAGGCATCGGGGAATTCTTTATCGGCATCCCAGTTGCTAACAAAACGATCGAGGAAGTTCGTTTCGTCTCGCGTGATCGCTTTACCCAGAATCTGTCGAATCCACTGCCGTGTATAACCCGACTCGGCCATGAGTTCTGCTTTCGATAATCCCTCCTGTTCCAAGGCCCGCAATTGCGATACGGGCAATAAAGCGCGCATGCGTTTAATGGTAATGCCTTGCTTACGTGCGATTTCTAACAGGCGTATAAACACCTCGCACATCAGCAACTCCGTGGCGGCTTTGGTTTCATCATCGTTCATGGAAATTTTATTCCTATTCCCGAAGTCTTAATGAATGCCTATGATTACGTTCCATAAGGCAATGCATGTTGTTACTTGTGTCATCTTCTTCATCAGTTCTGATCAACAATTCAACAGGGAGGCCGTAATGAAACCAACGCCAATATTTATAGCAAAGTATGTTTGCTAACTGCTTTAATAACTCAACAAAAAAACCAATAGCGATACAGGGCAAGGCAACAACCTAAACGGGTTGATAACAACAATAAAACATAGCACGGCGGTGCAAAACCCCCCTTACCTTGCACGCCTAACGCTATGGGCTATTCCTCCCTGTAGCCTTTAACCAGTGGTACATCCCATTGCCGCTGGTTTGTTCTTTCCTTTCTTCAAATTCTTTTTAAAAAACGTGAGAGTTATTTTCGCACTCAGCAAGTACACCATTAAGCGCTTGTGGTTTTGCGGATCATATTGGCTTGCGATGACCTATTGAGCCCGCGTTACTCACCTAAGTGCTGCTCATAAATATTTCAATTAACACGATTTATTGACGAAGAAGGGAGTTTAGTAATGCTGAAGGAACGATTACACACAGTGCTGGTATGTGCTGCGTTTTTGACGGGTTTTAGTGGTGGGGTTGTTGCACAAGAGGAGATCGAACCACGACTTAAAAGCCCGGCAGAGCAAGCTTGGCGGTATTTTTTGCTGGCAAATAGAACCGTTGAAAACAATGAATTAACTTGGCAAACCTGGACAAATCAAAACTGTGTTGCCAATCCAGGAAGCTGCGACAACCAAAAGTTTTCAACAAGCCACTTACAGCGAGCAAATATCTCTACAGAGCTAGACGATAATGGCTGCACACCCATGCTGACTAAAGCCAACGCGGGTAAACTCGGTAAGTACATTCCTGCTAACCTCAGTGATCAGCCTGTGTACTGCGAACAGGTTTATATTAATGATATCGAAATGAAGTATTTGCGCGAGCTAAAACTTCTCACCGCGCAAGACCAAGCCCAGTTTTTAGGAAACGGCCGTATCGTAGATGTCACTACAGGCAACTTCTACACTGCAGGGATTGAAGTAAAGGCAAACTGGGTTCCTGCAAGCTCTTATACTAATGTTGAGTTTGATTGTACTCGGGGCTCAGACCAGATCTACCTGACCGAGTTCGATGGCGTATGTCATGGTTTGGTTGGGCTTCATATTATCGTAAAACAATCTCCTAAATGGCTATGGGCATCTTTTGAGCCCCAGTACCCGTTAACCAACCCAAACCGTTGTAACCCGGGTCTCTATAACCCTTGTTTCGATTCCTTTGGATCAGTTCCCGCAACGTCGACTGGCGATAACACTCAACGTAGTCTGAAATTACGTGCACTATTCGGGTTTCATGGTGAAGCCATCCCCCCCGCCTTCAGAAACTATCGTTTAACTGGAGTGCAAACAGATTACGACACCCCAATCTACAAAGATCATCCCGCCCAGAATTGGCGATTAGGTAACTCCTTCGTTGAACTGAACGCAGGTGTTGACCCTCAGCAAGCCTCTTGCATTACGTGCCATAGCTATGCTGCACGTAATATTGATAACTGCGCAACTTCAGATGTAATTTCAGATGTAGGACACCCCAAACCTTTGGCTAAAGATTTCAGAAAACTGGATTTCTCTTGGTTCCTCGCCTTCTCCGTACCCGGTGTTCCCGAGTCCGATCACCCCAGCTGTAAAAAGATCAAGACTTAAAAGAAGCCCTATAAAATACAATGCCAGCACCCAGCTGGCATTGTTTTGTTGATTTCATCAATGCGCTAACAGTCGGCAGCTCCTGCTATTTGGCGATTCCGCAAATGCATAGGGCCTGCGCCTTGTGGTTATGGCAATTTTTATGACCGTCGCTCTTCAACTTACCCCACTTCTTCGTCTTACAGCTGCCATAAATACCGACATCCTGCCCTGCCCAAGTAAAGCGCTGGCAACTCTTCTCCGTGCCGCCGGTTCCGTCGTCATAAACTCCGCTCCAATACCGCCCGCTGTGACACTTCTTCGAGAGGGCATTGTTGAGGGTACTATGGGCCTCGCCTTCGCCGTGGGCCGGGAGCATGAGCTGGTTGTACGAATCCGCAATCTGAATCAGGTCGTGTTTGTGGCCATCGCCAAATACCGGTAACGATGAGTCCATCGCCAAAACGCTTGGCAAGGAGATCAGATCCCCCTGCGGGTCCGTCGCGGCAAAAGGTACGGCCGTTACCCGCCCCCACGGGCCCTCGCCAGGCAGGCATGTCCCGTTCTTTGGTGTGTATGCAGCGCAATAGTCGGTGTTGCTCGCGAAACCGCCGGCCGTAGAGCCGCCAGGAAAGATGAGGTAGGCATTGCGTGTGTCCTGGGCGGAAGGGGTCGGCTTGTCGTCTGCAACACCATGGCTCTGGGCCACTGGTGCCGCGTTATCTTCAAGGGCGGTCTGTACCTTGGACGCATCCCCGGTGGCATGTGCCGCCAGCGCGAGGCCAGCCGATAAACAAACCAATAATACAAAGCCACGCTTAACTGGGCTCATCGTTATCTCTCCGATATCAATAATGTAACCTCCTTATATTTAAGGCTTTTCATTAATTAATATGAAGGGTAAACATTTCCGGTGGGGCTTCTGACCATGAGGTGGCAATAGAAAGGCTCTAAGTTCATGGCGGTGGCAGATCGCTCTGGTCTTCTCATCGCCGTCGCCAGCGGTGTTGACTCTCAAACACCCCACGAAGTCACCCTGCTTGAAGCCACATTGGGCACTCGATTCATGATCCGAAGATTCGACGGTTAAATTGGTAGCCGTACCTACGATAGCGCTCCATTAAATCAACGTTTTTCGATCGGCCTTTTTCGATCAGA
>JAKSCJ010000299.1 GCA_022360675.1 Lysobacterales bacterium | reverse complement strand
TGGCCGTTTCCAAATAAGAAACGGCTCTATCATGCGGCAGTTTTTATGCCTACTGGCTACTGGGTAGGTCGAAGCTTAAGCCGTCGGATTCGTTGTCGATGCTGACGAAAATATCGCTGTCGAAGTACCACATGCCTTCTTTACGTTCGATTCGGCCATTGGCTTTTAAGGCGTCGAATAAATCAACGCTGGTCATCATTCCTTTTGGACGAAAGGGGTGCTTGGCGATGGCGTCGTCCAGGCTTTGTATCGCTTCTTGTGACATGATTTCCTCTTAATCCCTAAAAGTGGTTCATGAAGCCGAAAATTATGCCATGGTTGTTAGCTAAGCGTTCTGATTAACGGCCATTTGATCTTGATCAAGATAATGGCCATAGCCCCTGTCTATGATTAACGCATAAGCCTTCTAAGTATCATCTTCTCAATACTCACAGTAGGTGTCGCGATGGAAACCTGGTCTGAAATCCTGTTCGCCAATCCCATTGGTTTGCTGAGCCTGTTCACGATTTTCTTCATTATTGGAATGGGTGTTTATTTAGCCGTATTTATGATGCGTAAAGCATCGGGCGAGGATTCGACCGATTAAACAGTGATACATCGCCTATGCTCATCTAAACATGGATGTTTCGATGACTCCGAAACCCGTTTGGTATTCAAACGGGTTTTTTTTTTGTGCTTTATATTTAGCCTTTATAGCCAAGTTGCTTTATTGAATTAAATAACTGTGGAATGCACAGCGATTAGAAAATAAAGAAACAATTCAGTAAGCTAGCTTTTTTATTGATTGGAAAAGACCCATGAAGCCTTGCTGGTTATGGTGGAGCTCAGGAAAAGACAGTGCTTGGACTTTATACCAACTCCAGCAATCCACCGAGTATGAAGTCACTGCTTTAATTACCAGTGTAAATGCCCAGGCTAATCGGGTGGCCATGCATGGCGTACGGCGTGAGGTTTTAGAAGCCCAGGCCCAGGCTGCTGGCTTGCCTTTGATTGTGATCGACTTACCCTTTCCTTGTACTAATGACGATTACGTAGCCGCCGTGGAGCCTTTTTTACAGCGCGCGGTGGACGAAGGTGTGGAAGCCATGGCCTTTGGTGATCTGTTTTTAGCCGATGTGCGCCAGTATCGCTGTGATTTATTGGCCGAGTATCCTTTGGAGCCGATTTTTCCATTGTGGCAAAGCAACACCACCGAATTGGCCCAGACCATGATGAAGGGCGGTTTACGTGCGCAGATCAGCTGCCTGGATCCTAAGCAACTACCTGAGCATTTGGCCGGACGTGGCTTTGATGAGGAGCTACTGGCAGAGCTGCCGAGCAGTGCCGACCCCTGCGGCGAGCGTGGTGAATTCCATACGGTGACGTGGTCGGGGCCGATGTTTCAGTACGATTTATACCTAAAACAGGGCGAAACGGTGAAGCGTGGCGGCTTTGTGTTTACCGATTGGCTATTGCCTAAATAGCGTTTGGCTAAGCCATAAGCTGCACTTTTTCGTTTCAGTATTTGCTTGCATAAACCCGGTTAAGGCAAAACATTAGCTGGGTTTATTATCGTTTTACTTATTGTTTTTGCTATCAATTTAATTAACTTAACTGCCGGGTCTGTTGCCTGTTGTTTTCGTATTGAAAAATTCAGCCGGGTCTCATCAAGCGCTGTCTTTATTAGTGATTGCCTGTTGCTTTATTGCCTTGGGGTATTTGTATCGCCGTTTGGCTTTGGGTACTCTTGAGGTTTGGTTATCGCGACAAGCCAGCGGTTTTTAGCTCGTTTTGTCGCCGCGCTCGCAAGGATGCTCTAGAGCCGCAGATCGCTAAAAGCTACCGCTCATTACCCCACCTTATGTATGGCCGGTACCGGCTTTCTGAATGGCTTCATCATCCAAAGCACAGAGCGCGTCGTGATTTAGGATGAAGATTAATGATTAAGAATTATATTGGTGGTCAGTGGACGGCCAGTCAGGGAACTAACAGCTTTGCTGTGGTGAATCCAGCCACCACCGAGGAATTGGCCCAGTGCCCCATGGGCACCGCTGCCGATGTGGATGCAGCGGTGGCAGCGGCCCAAGCGGCCTTTCCTGCCTGGCGTCAAACGCCGGTGAATGATCGCGTGCAGTATTTGTTTCGCCTGAAGCAACTACTGGAAGAACATGCCGAAGAACTGGCCCGTTGCATCACCACCGAACACGGTAAAACCCTGGTGGAAGCACGCGGTAGCGTGCGCCGTGGCATTCAAATGGTAGAAACCGCCTGCGGCATGCCCACCTTAATGATGGGCGATATCTTAGAAGACATCGCCGCCGGTATCGACAGCCAGGCCGTGCGCCGCCCCATGGGTGTGTTTGCCGGTATCGCGCCCTTCAACTTTCCCGCCATGGTGCCCATGTGGTTTTGGCCCTTTGCCATTGCCGCGGGCAATACCTTTGTTTTAAAACCCAGCGAGCGCGTGCCGCTGACGCAAATGAAGATCTTCGAACTGCTGGCCAAAACCGGCTTACCCGATGGCGTCATTAATATGGTGCATGGCGGTAAAGAAGTGGTGGATGCTTTATGTACGCATCCTGAAATCCAAGGGGTTTCCTTCGTGGGTTCCACACCGGTGGCCAAGCATGTGTACACCACCGCCGCAGCGGCCGGTAAACGCGTGCAGGCTTTAGGTGGTGCGAAGAACTTCATGGTGGTGTTACCCGATGCGGTAATGGATAAAGCGGCCAGCACGGCGCTGGAATCCATTATTGGTTGTGCCGGTGAACGTTGCTTGGCGGGCTCGGTGGTGTTGAGCGTGGGTGATGAAACCTACGACGTCATCAAAGACCGCATTTGCGAAGAAGCCCGCAGCATTCGCGTGGGCGATGGTTTATCGCCCGATGTGGATATGGGGCCGGTTATTTCCCAAGCCTCGAAAGATCGCATCTTAGGTTTGATCGAACGTGCACTGGAAGAGGGCGCTGAATTACTGGTGGATGGCCGCGATACCGGCGATCTACCCGGTTATTTCCTCAAGCCCACCGTGCTGGGCAATATCACCCCTGAAATGGAAATCTCCCGCGAGGAGGTGTTTGGTCCGGTGGTGCTATTGGCCAAGGCCGATAGCCTGGATCACTCCATCGCTTGGTTAAATGACTCGCCCTACGCTAATACCGCCACCTTATTCACCACCAATGGTGCGGCGGCGCGCCAGTTTAGCTACGAGGCAGCGCCGGCCATGTTGGGCATCAATATTGGTGTGCCTGCGCCCATGGCGTTTTTCTCGTTCGGTGGGGCAAAGGATTCTTTCTTTGGCGATGTGAAAGCCCATGGCCGTGCGGGCGTGGAGTTCTTCACCCAAGAAGTGGTCACCATTCAACGTTGGATCAAAGACTCCAGCATCTGGTAAGTCGTAGCACGTAAATAAAGCAGGGGAGGCGCTATGAGCACCTTATTGATTCGAAACGGCACCGTGGTTACCGCCACCGATGAATACTGCGCCGATATCTTTGTGCGCGACGAAAAGGTGGTGGCCATTGGTGAAAACCTGGGCGATACCTTGGCCGATCAGGTCGATCGCGTGATTGATGCTGAGGGTTGTTATTTATTGCCCGGCGGTATCGATGCCCACACCCATATGGAATTGCCCTTCATGGGCACCTATGCCAGCGATACTTTCTATTCGGGCACCTTGGCAGGCTTACATGGTGGCACCACCACCATTATCGACTTTGCCATTCAAACCCAAGGCGATAGCTTAGAAAACGCGATTAAAGCCTGGCACGAAAAGGCCGATGGCCACGCCGTGGGCGATTATGCCTTCCACATGGCGGTGACCGACTTTAACGAAAACACGAAAGCTGAAATTCCTAAAGTGATTAATGAGTTTGGCATTAACTCGTTTAAAACCTTCATGGCCTATAAAGGCGCATTGATGGTGGACGACGGGCAAATGATTCAACTCATGCAAGAGCTGGTGGAACACGGTGGCATCCTCACTGCCCATGCCGAAAACGGCGATATGGTGGAACAACTGGTGAAGCAGTTCTTGGAAGAAGGCAAAACCGAGCCCCGCTACCATGT
>JAKSCJ010000413.1 GCA_022360675.1 Lysobacterales bacterium | reverse complement strand
TCAATCCAAAACTAGACCCTGATATCGGGCAATAGAGAGGAAACGAAGCAAAGTTACCCGTCAGAATAAACAACAATACCAATATCGTCTGCATAGCCGCCAGAGGGAAAATGAACTAAGTTCAACAATTCATCCATGGGAGAGCTTTTTTCGGCATTACGCACACATTGTGCGATATCTATTGCCTTCGCATATTTAAACAAGCCATCTGCCACAACGAATACAGATGCGCTATCTGTAGCTCTTACAAAGATACGATCTTGCTTGCCATGCAAGCTTGCTTGGATAGTAGGCATCACCACCCCCATCGGAATACAAACGATATTTTAATAAAATGCGCGATTAAATGCTGATTTTCTCTAAAAATATTGAGAAAGCTTAAAAAGTATAAACTCCTATATCATGATCAGAAAAGTGGAATCGTGTACGAAACGCCTTGTCAATTTTAGCCTTCTTGCCATCAGGGCCATATAAATACTCACCATCGACTGAAAAAGTAAGCTCCGACATACCTAGTGAAGAGATACGAAAATCGATCACAATGTAATTTGGATGATCATCGATATTTTTATACTGAGCGTCAAAAGACTGCTTGCAAATTAAATCCTTAAGGGTATCAGCATATGCAATATTACTGGATTTAATGGTAGTGAAAGAAACACGCCTGACCTGATCAACAGGCATAAAACCTTCGTTGCCGAAAAAGTAGTCGGTCATGTAGATATCAACACCGTACATATCGTACTTATCCAACGGGCAAGCATTTGACGCCATACTAGTTAATAATAAAATGCATGCTATACAGTTCATTTTCATTGGTAACATTTCTCAACACATAAATTGGTATAAGTGTTAGTTAGAAGAAGGAAGCGTATATTGCAGCAAATAAAAAGGCACGCTGCCCTAAACAGAACACTTCTCTTAAGCGGAACGATATTAATTTAAACATTCTCAGTATTCTACATTGTAAACTTAAAGTCTATAGGAAAACAGACTATTCGTATTAACTCAAAATCAAAAGATATACATTTAAAACCTCAATTAGAGCCTTACATCTAAGGTAAAATTTAAGGCACTATAATCTATTAAGGGTTGCGCAGATTATTTTACCCATAAAACTGTTTGGAGAAATATCATAGCCATTACAGCTCATCAACAAAAGATACCACAAGCAAAAGCGGTCATTTAGCGTTCATGTTTACTGCAAAGCCTGGAAAATGGTGAGTCACAATTTCCGTTAACTTACTTGCATCAAACTCATTAACCGTAGCAAAATCAAAAATAAGATCTATCAGCACATCATCACTTTCATTCCTGCCATGGAGAGCAGTGTAGTACAGCCTTGCCTCCCAAGCTTCTTTAGAGTCAACACCATATTCGTGAATTGCTTCGTCAAGCTTATAGCTTCTATCGACCAGAATAGACCTTAAACTTTCGTAGCTTAAGCGATCTCGCCATAGCATCAAAGATTGCTGCAAGGCTTGCTGCAATTCTTGATCTGAGTTGCTACACACCCTTACGGCCAGACTAATGATAATTGCCTTTAAAGCGTAAAAGTTCGAATTATGAACACGGGCTGTTAGGTATTCGAAAAAACAATTCTCTAAATCTTCTAGCCGTTGTGTGTTGTTATTCATTTAATACACTTACTACATACAGGCCAAAGGTTGTCACCTATTTTCTGAAGATCATCAAAATTCAGTTTTTCCTTGTTACCTAAACTATGCTCTTCCATACAAATGTCGCATAAGTATATTGTCATTCCTAGTTCGTCAATTAACTTCCTTAGCTCTCTTGGCAAGCGGACTTCCTCTCCATATGCTTCATAAAGGTGTAGGCATAAATGAACTATACCTTGCCCTCCATGTTTATTGCAGATAACATTTTACTTTTCAACAAGGTAGGCCAAGGTTTCGCAATCTTATATTGTAAATTTCTTTTATATTTTAGGCATACTATACCATTGCTCTATAAAGCTTTCTTGCTCTTCAACAGTAGAGTATTCGTGAAGGTCAATTGGCTCAAATATATCTCTAAGGCACTCCCTGCTTGAATGACGGCCAAGCTCAACAATGTAAGCCATTCTGCCACCAGACATACCCATAGACATACCTGACACACAAGCATTTTTTAGGCTGCCAACGCACAAAATGAGCATTTCCTTTTTTTCGAACACACATCTCGCCTTTTTTAAGCAGCTGAAGAAGTGCGGACCACTAAATTCATGGGTTTCCGAGTTCAGAGTGATTGAAAATATGCAGACCTCCCCTGGTGTCAATCTAATAATTGCATCATGAAACCCACTATTTTTGTCATATATCTTTATGTACATTTCACATCATTCCTTGTAATTTGGGTTTAATATCGATACACCTTGCTGCGGGATCGTGGCCGCTCGAATATTTTCAGCCGGCACATGATTCAAAAACGCAACCTCAAGTTTATGAGAGTGATGAGAATCGGTCCAGGTAGGGCTAGCAAATGGTGCAGGAAACGCATACGAGGCATAGATCATAAGCAAACAAAGAAGCACTGCTCAAGAAGGCGATACCGTTATACTTTTTGGAACGTATATTAACGTATATTGATGACTGAACTTAGATTACTGAGGGTGCTCATAACGCATCAGAGATATCTTACGCACAAGCATTAAAAAAAACATAACCTCGTCCCCTCCCCCAAAAAAACCTTAAACCACTGAATAATAAACGTTAAAATTCACTATAAAATTCATCATTAAAACCACTTTCAGTAGCGCCTGTTATTGTTTTCCCAAAACCTCCCCCTCCGATTTAATAGGGACAGTTTCTTTTTTGAGAAAATCCGGCAAGGTTTCTTGTTGCTTATCTTTGGGTTTAGCGATGTATACGGCCCAGTAGTATTCGTGGGGGCTGTCTTCGCGGCGGGCGACGCCAATACCGATGTGGTATTGCTCGCGGTAGAAGGGGTGTTCGCCCAGTAGGTGGCTGCGGTGGGCTTTGGATTTTTTAAACTGTATCCAGAGTTCGGCGGGGTCGCCATAGCCTCCGGCGACGGCTTCGACTTGGTTGGAACCAACGCCTGGATAATAACGTGGTAGTTGATAGCCACCTTCGCGCAGGCGTTGATTGGCACCACCGAGCCCGAAGTGATTAACATCGCCTTTGATAGCCATTTCCTTGGCTTTTTCAGCGGCGATGCTAGCTAGTAAAGGGTGGCAAATTAACTCGGTACGTTGTTGTTGTTCATCGTTAATGATGAGCTTAGCAAGGGTGATCGCCCGTTGATCTTGGGCGCATTGATCATAGTTTTTGTTGTCGAAAGTAGTCTGCGCTTGCGCCACTGTCAGCATCGGCATGATCAATACACAGCAGCAAACAGTAAAACCAATAAAACGCTTAGCGATTAGTTTCATTACAATCATAAAGACAATCCCTGCCCTATTACACATACAATCCGGCGTATTTTATTGAAAATGGCCAGTATGATGCTTCGTCATTACCGTTGAAACCCGACTCGACATGGCCAAACCCTAATGAAATTACCGCTAGCTAGCAAGTCTTGAGTTTGCTGTTACCGCAAAGTAACAACACTGTTCATAGCTCAATACACACATGATCAAAGTATTGATGCACGAACTAGATGCACGAACAAAAAACGGCGGCCGCATTCGCTCCGAATACTCATGCCGCCGTTGCTGATGTTTAAAACCTAAGCACAGGAAAAAGACCGCGCCATAGGTGTTCTATGTTGTGCAAACTTATGGAGTTTCGCTGACCACGAAGCTGGCGCGGCTTAACTCTCGCCCCCCTGAATCGGCATCGACAAAGATAAACACTAAATCGTATTCACCTGCAGTTTCAGGCGATGGCATATTCCACTCGCCTTGTGGATTCACATAAGCCCACTGCGAATAGTTGTTGTAGTCCTCGCCCATAGGTACAACAGCAATCCAATGCCCTTCGCCCAGCGGGCCTTCGTATTGTACTTTTATGGTTTGGCCAAGCACTGTTGATTCTGGCACGGTGATGCTTGCTTCGGGCTCGGTGACTTCAATCATTTGACTGGCGATAACGGCTTCGTATTCGTTTAATACATATCGCAGTTCGAAGGTGCCTGTTCGTGTGGGCACATTGATGTGCAATTGGGCGTGTTCATTTTTTGGACGTTCGTAGCAACCACCCACATAATTCTCGGGCACCGAACCCGCATCGGCGAATCCCACCCAATGCCTACCACCTACGGGCCCTTGGGATTTCACCAAGATTCGATCACCCGCCATGGCTTGCTGCGGTGCTTGTAATGTGGCTGTGGCCGGTTTTACCGTGATGGGTGAGCTGGCTGCAATCGCTTGGTTTTCATTGAGCACATAGCGAATTTCGTACTCGCCGGGCATGCCGGGTACCGAAAGCTCAATTTGACTGTGCTCACTTTGCGGACGAGCGTAATAACTACCCACATAACTATGCGCATCACTACCGGCTTCAGCAAAACCAATCCAATGATCATTGCCAGCAGGCCCAAAGGCTTCGATGCTCACCTTGGTACCCGCCATCACTTCGGAAGGCGCACGCACACTAATACTTTGCTCTGCCACCTCAATGGCACGGCGTGCCAAAACCGAGGTATCACGAATGGGGCTGACATAACGTAATTCGTAGTTACCCGGTGTGGGTGGTAGCTTAAATCGGGCGGGTACACCTGCTTTTAAGTGGCCATCGTAATCCAGATAAGCGCGTTCGTCGGCCTCGGGAGACACCACCGTTATATAGTCGCCGGAGTCGGCCGGGCCTTCCCATTCCACAACAATCTCCTGGGTGATACTGCCTTTCTCGACCGCCATTAAACGGGCTTTAGCCGGTGGCGGCGCGCTGGTGGTCACCTGCACGGCTGCATTTAAGGCTGCCCCCAATTCTTCACCATCGCGCGCGTTGAAATACCGCCCACCAGTGTTCTCGGCCAGGCAACGTAATTGGGCCTGTTGTTCGGGTTTTTCGATATCAAAACCCACCACATGGGCGGTAAAGTCTACACCCAGTTGCGACAACTCTTGACCCACTTGGCAAGGATCGAGATCACAAGTTTCTTCGCCATCAGAAACGAGAATGACCGTGGCTTTATCTTCGGTGAATTTCAGTTGTTCCGCCGCTTGTCGTACGCTGGCCGAGAGCGGTGTTTTACCCTTGGCATTCAGGCGATTGACTTGATCTAAAAACACCTCGCGATTTAAAGCCGCGGGGGCGATCAAGGTTTCGATATCGTCACAATCACCTTTGCGACGGTGACCATAGGCCACCAAACCGATCTGGGTTTCGGAAGGCCAGTGCTTGGTCATTTCGGCGATGGTATTGCGGGCGATTTCCACCTTACTATGACCATCGATTTGGCCCCACATCGAACCCGAAGCATCCAATACTAAAATGGCTTTTTCGTTAGCCAATGCGGCATGTGAAATCAGCACGCATGTCGTTAAAACACTGGCGCACTTTGCTAATGGTTGGACTAACGGCCGCTTGAGCTTGAAGGTTATAACTTTTGCTATCGAAGGCTTCATAAAGGTTTCCGTGAACTCGTTTTTTATGGGGAACAAGCTTGCGCTTATCTATTTGGAAGACACGCGAAAACCATCATCAAAGCGACATCATCCACCGCCAAAGCACAGCAGACTGCACGGCACCCAGTCCAGCAAGCACAGGCGGCCTTTATTGCCCTTGCCACAGACGTTCACATTCAATAACGATAAAGCACTGGATTTCACAATAACTTAAACAATGAAATCATAAGCTTACAAACCGCTCAAATCCGCAAGGCCAGTTCTCCTCTGAAGCCTTTGCTTGGGTATACTATGGTGACTGTTTGATGACTGGAATGGCCTCGTGACTGCAGATCGACCCAAGCAACGTCCGTTAATGTTATTGATTCTCGATGGCTGGGGGTGTCGTGATGACCAACCCGATAACGCCATTAGTACCACGGCCACACCCAATTGGGATCGACTGCTGAGCCAACACCCCCACACGCGCCTGGAAACCTCGGGCGAAGCCGTGGGCTTGCCTGCTGGTCAAATGGGAAACTCGGAAGTGGGCCATATGAATATCGGTGCCGGGCGCATCGTGTATCAGGAACTCACCCGCATCAGCCTGGCATTTAAAGAACAACAGGTACAAGAAAAGCCACAGATTCAAAATCTTATTCAAAGCTTTTCGGACGCGGGCCCACAGGCGAGTAATACCGTGCATGTGATGGGTTTGCTCTCGCCGGGCGGTGTGCACAGCCACCAAGAACATATTTTCAGCATGATCCGCCTGTTAGCCAAACAAGGTGTACAACAGATTGCCGTACATGCCTTTTTAGACGGTCGTGACACCCCGCCGCGCAGTGCGCACGATTCTCTGGCTGCCTTAGAAGCACTTGCCCAAGAGTTACCCGCAGTAAAAATCGCCAGTGTCTGTGGACGCTTCTACGCCATGGATCGCGATCAACGTTGGGATCGGGTGGAACAGGCTTACCAAGCCATCGTAGATGCACAAGCATCGCACCAAGCCGATAGCGCCACCGCTGCCTTGACCCAAGCTTATGAGCGCGATGAAAACGACGAATTCGTTGCGCCTACGTTAATCAACGGTGGTTGCCGCGTGGCCGACAACGACGCGGTGATCTTCATGAACTTCCGCGCCGATCGTGCCCGCGAACTGAGCCAAGCCTTTGTGGCCAACGATTTCGATGGCTTCACAGCACGCCGTCCGGCCTTACAGCAATACCTTTGCCTCACCGAGTACTTGGCGGGTTTACCAGCCGAGGTGTTATTCACTCCCGAGCGTATGCAGAATTTACTGGGCGAAGAGCTGGCCAATGCTGGACTACGCCAACTGCGCATCGCCGAAACGGAAAAGTACGCCCACGTCACCTTTTTCTTTAACGGTGGCCAGGAACAAAGCTTCAATAATGAAGATCGCGTACTCATTCCCTCGCCTCAGGTGCGCACTTACGATTTACAGCCCGAAATGAGCGCGCCGGAACTCACCGAGAAACTGATTCACGCCATCGAATCCCAAAGCTACGATGTCATCATTTGCAATGTGGCGAATCCCGATATGGTGGGCCACACTGGCGATTTCGCCGCGGCTCAAGCGGCAGTCGAGGCCGTAGACGCGCTACTGGGCCGGGTCAGCGAAGCCATTCAACAAGCGGGTGGAGAATTGTTGATTACCGCCGATCACGGCAATGTGGAACAAATGCGCGATGAACAAAGCGGCCAGGCGCACACGGCCCACACCACCAATCCGGTGCCGTTTGTTTTTCTGGGTCGCGACGTGAACCTTCAAGGTTCAGGTAGTCTTAGAGATATCGCCCCCACCATGTTGCATCTGTTAGCGTTACCGCAACCCGATGCCATGACGGGGAAAGCCCTATTCCAACTCACCGCATCTGCCCGCAACGTGGCTTAACTATGCAACACCGGCGTCGTTCAAGGCTTCTTCAATTTCGTCCGCGCGTGGCTTTGGTCACCTTTGTTGTGGCCTGGCTTTGCCTGAGCCTGGGTGTAGCCACCGCTCAAGAGGACGAAAGTGAGGTGCGCGCCAGGCTACAGCAAATCCGTTTAGAAATCGTCGACTTACAAGTCGAGCGCGACAGTAACGACGTGGAACGGCGCGATCTGGTCAGTCAACAGCGGCGCTTGGAGGTGGAAATTGGCGGTATCCGTAAAGAAGTGCGCGAGATCGATACCTCACTTGAGCTGCTGCGCGACGAGCTTAATCGCTTGGGTGAACAAAGCGCCGAGGCCGAGGTCCAACTGGACGATCACCAAGAACGCTTAGGTGATCAACTTTCATTGGCTTATCGTTTGGGTCGGCAATCGCGCTTGAAACTGTTATTCAACTTGGAAGATCCCGCATTAAGTTCACGCCTGTTGGCCTACCATGGGTATTTTTCCAGGGCCCAGTCTGAGCGTATCCATGCGGTAACCGAACAACTGGAAGTTATCGACGACTTAACCGTTGCCGTGGCCGAGCGCGAACAAACCCTCATTGAGCTTAGAGCCCAGCGCAGCGAGCATTTGAAATCATTGGAACAAGCCTACGCTCAGCGCCAAGAAGTGGTACTGGCCTTAGATCGCAAACTGGCTTCATTAAGCGATCGCATCGACGAATTACGCGCCAACCAGCGCGACTTAGAGCGCTTATTACAACGCCTGCAAAACGCCTTAACCGATATTCCCGACTCGTTTGGGCAACCGTTCCGTGAGCTACGCGGAACCCTGGAAACACCGGTTACTGGCCGCATTAGCACCCGTTTTGGTGCGCGCCAGCAAGATGGTCGCCCCGGCACCGGTGTGGTATTTAATGCCAAAACCGGGTCTGATGTTAAAAATGTGGCCTATGGCCGTGTTGCCTTCGCCGATTGGCTGCGCGGCTATGGTTTGTTAATGATCATAGACCATGGCGATGGTTATATGAGCTTATACGGACGTAATGAAAGCTTGCTGCACGAAGCAGGCGACTGGGTCGAAGCCGGCCAAGTGATCGCCTTAGTGGGGCAAGATAGCCTCGATCGTAAAGCAGGCTTATATTTCGAGTTACGAAAGGATGGACAAGCGGTGAACCCCACACGGTGGTTCCGCCGCCGTTAAACCGAGGACGAGCACAAGTGGTCAACGAATCGAAGTATCAAACAGTACAATCTCCCAACCGTACCCCGGCCCTGTTGCTGCGCCTTGGTCTTGTGAGCAGTTTATTGTGGGGCAGCGTTAGTTTTGCCCAAGACGATCAAACCGACAGCAACTCAGCTAATACAAACCCAACACGCACCGAACCTCAGGTGACTCTGGATGACCTGCGCACCTTCACCGATGTGTTCTCGGCCATTCGCCAGTTTTATGTTGAAGACGTGGACGACCGCGATTTACTCGAAGCCGCTTTAGCTGGCATGTTGTCGGATCTCGACCCGCACAGCGAGTGGATCAGTGCCGAGGAATACAACAATGTGGAAGAAAGTGCCACCGGCCGTTACGGCGGTTTAGGCATTGAGTTCCAGATTGTCGACGGCCGCTTTACTGTGATTACCGCCGTGGACGGCACACCGGCAGAAAAAGCGGGAATTCAGCCCGGCCAAGTCATCTTGGCAGTGGATGGCGAGCGTTTGGAAGATTCCGGCGTGCAAGCGGCGGTAGAAGCCATGCGCGGCGAACCCGGCACCGATGTGGTGTTGAAAATTTACGATCCGGCGGTAAAAAAAGACAAACCCCACGACATCACACTGACCCGCGAAATTATCCACGCCTTAAGCGTCCGCAGCCGTATTTTGGAAGACCGCTACGCCTATCTGCGCATTGCCAGTTTCCAAGACGAAACCGCCGTTCAGGTGGAGCGTTCGCTGAATAAGCTGAAAGAGAAAATCGGCTCCGATCCATCGGGCGTGATTTTGGATGTACGGAATAATCCCGGTGGGGTGTTGTATTCGGCCGTGCAAAGCGCCGATCATTTCCTCGACAGCGGCAAGATCGTCAGCACCCGTGGCCGCACCCGCGAAAGCCATATGGAATTCAGCGCCGATCGCCAGCTGTTGATACCCGACGATATCCCCATTGTGGTGCTGGTGAACGGTGGTTCGGCCTCGGCTTCAGAAATTCTTGCTGCCGCCCTGCAAGATAACGAACGCGCCATCATCTTAGGCCAACAAACCTTCGGTAAAGGCTCGGTGCAAAGTGTGGTGCCCATGCGCAATGGCAGCGCTATCCGTCTCACCACTTCACGTTATTACACGCCGAACGATCGCTCGATTCAGCTCGAAGGGGTCACGCCCGATATTATCCTGCCCAATGTTACCGTCAGCGCCAACCGCGAGCGCACTCGCGAAAGCGACCTCAGCGGCCGTTTAGATAACGAAGGTAACATCAGCGATAAAAACCCCAATGCCGTTCCCGAATTGGCCGAAGAAGACTACGCACTATTTGAAGCGGTGAACTTGTTGAAATCTTTAAATTTGGCCTCGCGGGGTAGCGCTAGAGGTTAAGCCTCACCGCCGGGCCGTATCAAGCCGCCAACGGCATCCCTAAAAAAGCACCGTCGAATTTATCGGCGGTGCTTTTTTATTGGGCGCGATTGATTTCAGGTGAGAGTATTTCGTTCTTACAGCAACTACCTAATCAGAGCGGTTTGACGCTGATCTGCATCAACGCTCGTATCTCTCTTAATAGCTTATGAACAATAAGGAAATACAATGTCGTGTAATCCCGCTAAACCCTTAAAAACTTATTATCCCAGCACGCTTTATACCGATGCAGTCACGCGCAACCTTGAAATTACCCGCGATGGTGTGGCGGGAAGTGCAAAAGGCAAGCCGGTTATGCTCACCAAGGCAGGGCTCGCTGTTATTGATCGGGGCACTAGCAATTGGCAGGTACGTAGTGATCAAGCCACCAGGCTAGTGCAAGAACAGGCGCGTGTGCCAAACCACAGTGTCGTGCAGGCTCAATGGTTAAGCACGTTCGATGCTATGAAGCACAAAATTAAGGTGAAATCGGGTAGCGATGGCAATTTTTTTGGCGGTATGGGCGCGCTGCTGGTACCCGATGGATTTTCCATTGCCACCGACACTGCCACCACCGACAATGTTCGGTATTATGGTTTGTCGTTGATCAAAAATAACGACTCGTTCAAAGTGATCAGTGAACAAGCCGATATTTTCTTAATGGAATACGATTACACCGCCGACTACAAAGACGATTTTTTAATGCAAGTGAGCGGCGGTGGTGGCCTGTTTGTGGAAACGCATAACTTCCCGCATATCCATATTCCCATGGACGAAAACTGTGGCGGTTATATTGTGATCGGGAAAAAAGTCAGCGAAGAAGAATTTCACTTCACCGCTTTTCAGATTCCCCACGGATACGCCTTATACACCCCAGCTAATACGATTCACGGCGATGGCACACTAGTAGGAAACTACGCCATAGCGTTGGCTGATTCCAGCGCAGTTAGCGCCGATACCGTTTTAATGTATAACCAAAATACTAAGACCATGGCAAAAAATATTGTGCCTAACTAGCCCTTACTGTTCACCAGCAATGTAATCCATCAGCAATGGCGGGATGTGGATACCACATCTCGCCAAGCCTACAAAATATCTTCCAAAGCCTTCTGCACCAAAGCTACAAAGTGCTCCACATCGGTCTTGCGGTTAAACGAATCGCGATAGGCCACGACGATATCGCGGCCGATGCTCTGCCGGCCCTGTAATTTTCGGTAACTGATTAGCTTGCTGAGTGGTGGGCGTTTACCCACGGCTAGTTGGGGCAATAGCGTGTAACCTGCACCCGAGGCCACCATGTGGCGCAGGGTTTCTAAACTCATGGCGTGTAGGCGTTTGCGGTTTTGCCGCCGTTTCGACGGGCACACATCCAACGCCTGGCCCGAGAGGCAATGGCCTTCTTCCAGTAGCACCATCTCTTCGCCATTGAGGTCGCTAGGCTTAATCGCGCTTTTTTTCGTCAGCTCATGATCTTTAGGTGCCGCCAGAACAAACGGCTCATGCGCGATAAACTGCTGTTTTATGCCACCAACGGTTAAAGGTGCAGCTGCCACCACCAAATCCAACATGCCAGCCTTTAAACTAGCCAGCAGGGAATCGGTTAAGCCTTCGTGCAGCATTAACTCTAGCTTGGGATAGCAGCGTTTTAGTGGTGGCAAGATATGTGGCATTAAATACGGACCCAACGTGGCAATCATGCCCAGCCGCAGGGGGCCGCTCAATGGTTCTTTCGACGAGCTAATGATGGCTTCGACTTCGCGTAGTTCATCGAGCATCTCACGCGCTTTTACGACCAGCTGTTCGCCAATGGGCGTTACGCGAAGATTGCGTTTATTCCGTTCAAATAACTCTACGCCCAATACCGATTCAATACGTTTAATACGTTCGCTAAGTGCAGGTTGAGTGATGGCACAAGATTCCGCCGCCTTGCTAATAGAAAGATGCTCGGCCACGGCCACCATGTATTGCAGATCGCGGAATCCTAAGCTGCGTAAACTCATAAGCACCTCTTATAGGTAAATCTTATTTTTTAACAGTGAATATACGATTGGAGTTTATTAGATAGTCTCGGTAAAGTCTATCTCAAGGTTTAGCAAAGTTTGACTGAACGACAGCAGCAAAGCCCTAACGCTGTCGTCTTAACCAGGAGAGAAGCCATGACTCAACGACTCACCACTTCTGCCGGTTGCCCCATCGCCGACGACAACAACAGCATTTCGGCGGGTCGCCGTGGCCCTTTGACTTTCGATAACTTTCAACTGTTTGAAAAGCTGGCGCACTTTAATCGCGAACGCATTCCCGAGCGCGTAGTTCACGCCCGCGGCACCGGCGCTTACGGTAGCTTTACCTTAAGTCGCTCTTTATCGGAATACACCCGTGCCGACTTCTTGCAGCACTTAGGCGACGAAACTGAAGTCTTCGTCCGTTTCTCCACGGTAGGTGGCGGCCAGGATTCCAGCGACTACGCCCGTGATCCACGCGGTTTTGCCGTGAAGTTCTACACTCGCGAAGGTAACTTCGATGTGGTGGGTAATAACACGCCTGTGTTTTTCTTGAACGATCCACAAAAATTTCCCGACTTTGTGCACTCGCAAAAGAAAAACCCGCGCACTAATCTGCCCGATGCGGCACGCATGTACGAGTTCTGGGCCAACCATCCCCAGTCTTTACATCAAATGACCATCTTGATGTCGGATCGCGGAATTCCCTTGTCGTACCGTCATATGAATGGTTACAGCTCACACACTCTGGGTTTTTGGAACGAACAAGGTGAACGTTATTGGGTGAAGTTTCACTTCAAGACCGATCAAGGCATTCGCACCGTCACCAACGACGAAGCGCAATCGTTACCGGCCCACGGTGCCCAGCAAGATTTGGTTGAAGCCATCGACTTTGGTGAATTCCCCAGCTGGACGGTAAAAGTGCAAATCCTGAGTGAAGAACAAGCGCGTTCATTCCCTGTGAATCCCTTCGATCTCACCAAGGTTTGGCCGCACAAACTGGCGCCGTTGATCGAAATCGGCAAGCTTACGCTCAATCGTAATGTCGACAACTACTTCGCCGAAACCGAGCAAGCAACCTTCGCCCCGAGCAATTTGGTACCGGGCATTTCGGCCTCGCCCGACAAAATGTTGCAAGCGCGGCTGCTGGCTTACCAGGATGCACACCGCTACCGCGTTGGTGTTAACCACAACCAGCTGGCAGTCAATGCACCACGCTGCCCGGTAAACCACTACCAAAGCGATGGCTCATCTACCGGTATACAAAACGGCGAAGTCAATTATTACCCCAACGATCAGCGGGATTTACCACGCCCCGATCCGAGCGTACAAGCACCGCCCTTACCATTGTTGGGAGATGCCTGGGTGGGTACGTTTAGCCAGGACGATGAAGACTACTTCAGCCAGGCGGGCGAGTTATTCCGCCTGATGAATCCCGAACAGCAAGGGCAGTTGTTCGACAATATTGGTGGTGGCTTAGCACAGGCCACACCCAGTGCCCAAGAACGCATGCTCGATTTCTTAAACCGCGCTGATCCCAACTACGCCCAAGGTGTATTACAAGCCATGCGCCAACACGTACCGGCGGCAAATACGGCCTAAGCCGCCGCGCTAAGTTGGTACCGCCAAAGGCTTTTACGCCTGACTTAGCACACCGCAACACGCCCCCTAGCCTCTCCTATTGGGCGCTGTTTATCAGCGCCCTTTTTTATGCCCCGCTTAACCCATCAGGATCACTCACCACCGTGCTGGCTTCCGGGCACAGCAGCCTACGCGCTGCGCCATGTACAATGCCATGGCTTAAGTTAAAGACCAGTACAAAATGATGTAACCATTCGATCAGCTAAATGATCGACTAACCGGCAGGGATCAGCACAATGAAAGCGGTGTATTACGAACAGTTCAAACAACGCCCCGAACTCCGACAACTCCCCGACCCCACACCCAGCAAACACGGTGTGGTGATTGAAGTGAAAGCCACGGGTTTATGCCGTAGCGATTGGCATGGCTGGTGCGGCCACGATGCGGATATCACATTGCCCCATGTACCCGGCCACGAGTTAGCTGGCGTGGTGAAAGCCGTGGGTAGCGATGTACAACGTTGGCGTGGCGGCGAACGTGTAACTTTGCCCTTTGTCGGCGGTTGCGGCCATTGCCCAGAATGCGATACCGGTAATCACCAAGTGTGCCGTCACCAGTTCCAACCTGGTTTTACCCACTGGGGTTCGTTTGCCGAATACGTGGCCATCGATTACGCCGATACCAATCTGGTGGCCTTGCCCGAGCATATCGACTTCGCCACAGCGGCCAGTTTAGGGTGTCGTTTTGCCACGGCATTTCGGGCTGTGGCGAACCAAGGTCGGGTCAGTGCGGGCCAGTGGGTGGTGGTTCATGGCTGTGGCGGCGTGGGTTTATCGGCGCTGATGATTGCCACAGCATTGGGGGCTCAATGTATTGCCGTGGATGTCTCGGCCGCTCAATTACAACGGGCCAAAGCACTCGGCGCTGTGCATTGCATTAACGCCCGCGATACCAATGTGGTGGAAGCCATTCGCGAGCTGACCCAGGGCGGTGCTCATGTTTCTATCGATGCCTTGGGCAGTGCCGTCACCTGCTTTAATTCCATCGCCTGTTTGGGCATTCAAGGCCGCCATGTACAAGTGGGTTTATTGGCAGGCACCGATTTTCAACCCGCGTTACCCATGGAGTTAGTGATTGCCAAAGAGTTGCATATCGTCGGCAGCCATGGTTTGCAAGCCCACGCCTACGCGCCTATGTTGCAAATGATTACCCACGGCAAATTACACCCACAACAGCTCATCGGCCGCCATATCGCATTGGCCGACAGCATCGATGCCTTAATTCAAATGGACAGCCAAGAACAGCACGGCATGACCATTATTGACCGCTTCTAAGCGCTCTTTAAAACAAGTTTGCAGCATGGCTAAATCAATAGCCTGAATCTTTAAGGGTCCAGGCTATTTTCCACCAACATGCCATAGCGCTCGGGATGCACGCGAGGTTTGCCGTCTTCGTTCCAGTGTCGCCAGTGGACGAAGGCATCCATATTGATGGAGATACGGATGCCACCTGCCGAAGGACAAGGCTGTGGGCGGTGTACGATCTGCGAGGGAAACAACACAAAGTCGCCCTGCTTGGGTTTGATGTATTGCACTTGTTCCACAAAAGTATCGGGCGCGCCGGGTCGATGAAAGGCCAAAGCGCCTTCTTGCTCGCGTTCGGTTTCGGGCATTTCTAAGTAGAAACAGCCGCTAATGGCGGCGGGATAGTGATCGTGCCAGGTGCCGTTCACCCAATCCTCATTGGTTTGCACCAAAATCCAGGCCATAAAGGCATAGGATTCTGGCAACAGGTACGTAGTGTGATTCGTGCGTTGGCGCAGAATTTTATCCACCCGCGCTTTAAATGCAGCTTTCAATACTGCCAGCTCAGGGTGCGCCTTCAGCATGGCGTCTTCATACAGAATCGGCGGCGTTTGGTAACCATAACCATTGGCATGCCGCTGAAACTTACCCGCCTGCCAATCGGCCAAAATCCACTCGCGAAGCGTTTCTACATGAGGTGCCATCTCGGGCAGGCTGGAGCGCCAAATGGGCACGCTGAACAGATTATGCTGCTGCAAAGGAATCTCCGCCTCACTACCCGCACCCGAGTCGTGTGCGGATGATGTTTGGTGAGAACTGGCATTGGGCTCGGTGGGTTTAGCAGACATCGGCGGAGGCGTTCCTTATGATAGTGAACTCAGCAACAGTAATGACTTTCGGCCCTAGCTGAAAAACCGGGTTCATCGTCATACTGATGCCATTTTTTAAACTATTTTAATCGCAAAAATTAATTGACAACTGGGAAAAGCTCACCACTTTAGCGGCGTTTAAGCGTGTTTTTTGCCCTGATTGGCCAATTCGCTAATAAATGCCGGGAACCCAGACCATTGCCCGCGATCCAAACCGATCAAGCAGGCGATATTCACGCCACTCGCGGTGCTGCTGCTCGTTTGCATTCAGCAACCCGGCGAGATCACACGAGAACAAAGGAAGATCATACGATGCTGTCGAAGCCGAAACGACTACGCACCGGTTCTATGGCCCCGCTCACGCAGCTACGCGAAGCCCTCATTGGCATTGCACTACTGGGTTCCACCCTCAGTATGGGCGTACACGCCGACACCCCCGAAGTTTCATTACCCTACGAAACCTTCACTCTAGACAACGGCCTGCGTGTGGTCGTGCACGAAGACCGCAAAGCACCCGTGGTGGCGGTAAGTGTTTGGTATCACGTGGGCTCTAAGGATGAGAAGCCCGGCAAAACCGGCTTTGCTCATTTATTTGAACATTTAATGTTCAACGGCACCGAGAACTACAACGACGAGTTCTTCAAACCCTTTGAACAAGTAGGTGCCACCGGTATGAACGGCACCACCTGGTTCGACCGCACCAACTACTTCGCCACCGTGCCCACTCCGGCCTTGGATATGGCGTTGTGGATGGAGTCCGATCGCATGGGCCACCTGTTGGGTGCCATCGATCAAGACAAATTAGACGAACAGCGCGGCGTGGTACAAAACGAAAAACGCCAGGGCGATAACCAACCCTACGGTCGGGTGGAATATCGCAAGCTGGAAGGCTTGTATCCCGAAGGCCATCCGTACCGTTGGAGCACCATTGGCTCCATGGCCGACTTAAACGCCGCCTCCCTGGAAGACGTTAAAGAGTGGTTTAAAACCTACTACGGCGCGGCCAATGCGGTAATTACTCTGGCTGGCGATATCGATGTAGCCACCGCGCGCCCGCTGATGAACAAGTATTTCGGCGATATCGACGCTGGCCCACCGCTCACCCACCGCGAAGCCTGGGTTCCTCAGCTGGAAACCACCACCCGCGAAATCATGTTCGATCGCGTGCCCCAAGCCCGTTTGTATCGTCACTGGGCCGTGCCCGGTC
>JAKSCJ010000251.1 GCA_022360675.1 Lysobacterales bacterium | reverse complement strand
GCGCACAGAAATAGCGGACATCAAGCGTGTGGTTACGCCAGCGCTTTCTAAGGCATCTTGTAATGCCAAGCCGTTCATGATGGTGGCCAGCATGCCCATGTGATCGCCGGTAACGCGATCAATGCCCGATGCGGCCAGGCCTGCGCCGCGGAAAATATTACCGCCGCCGATGACCATACCCACTTCAACACCAGTGGCCATGACTTCGCCAATTTGGCGGGCAATCTGGCTGATGAGCTCGGGGTCGATACCGTAGTCTTGCTTACCGAGCAGCGCTTCACCGCTCAGCTTTAATAAGATCCGTTGATAAACTGGTTTGGCGCTCATGACATATCCACACGGCTAAGGCTCCACACGCCATTTTAGCGAGGGAGGGATGTTAAGTGATCGTTGTGATAACCCGACAGGGGTTTGGACTGCATTCCCAAAAGCAACTTCGCTCATTGGCGACATCAACGCAACAATTATGCACCAGCAATGGCGCTGCCACACAGGCCTGTGACCGAATATTGCGCAATTCGATCCTTGTTCACAATTGCTTGGGGATGTTGTTAAAGGCTTTTAGCAATTGATTGCACCCAGCGTTTTTAGCTGGGATTTTCGAGCCAGAGTCGGAAATTCAGACCCCGGATCGAAACCGGGAGGCGTACTGCCTCCCGATATTCGCGATTTCCGCTATTTGAGCTATGCCCATTTTGGCTTGCACTCAAATCGCAGCGATCAATTAACCGCGTGCTTGCTGCATCACTTCTTCAGCAAAGTTATCTTCTTTCTTCTCGATACCTTCGCCAACAACGATGCGAACAAAAGAAACCACTTTGGCGTCTTTGCTCTTCAGCAGTTTTTCAACGGTGATGTCGTTGTCTTTAACAAACGGTTGGCCGATCAAAGTGATTTCAGCCAAGTGCTTGCGCAGACGACCTTCAACCATTTTCTCGATGATGTCGGCCGGCTTGCCGCTGTCTTGTGCTTGTGCGATCAGAATGTCTTTTTCTTTCGCAATCACATCGGCGGGTACAGAGTCGGCATCAACGAATGGAGGGTTGAATGCTGCGATGTGCATGGCTAAGTCGTTAGCCAGCTCAGCGTCGCCACCTTGAACGTGAACCATCACGCCAATACGGCCGCCGTGAACGTAGCTGCCCAGGTTGTCGCCACCGGTGTCTAAGTGGTTCAAACGACGCACTTGGATGTTTTCGCCGATACGACCAATTAACGCTTGGCGCTCGGCATCAACGGTGTTGCCGTTATCTAAGGTTGCTTGAACCAGAGCGTCGGCATCGGCACTGTTGTGCTGCAGAGCGGCGGCTGCGGTTTGGCTAGAGAAAGCCAGGAACGAGTCGTCGCGAGCAACGAAGTCGGTTTCGCTGTTGATTTCAACCAAAACGCCACGAGAGCCGTCTTGCGCCGCGGCGATGATGCCTTCAGCGGCAACACGGTCGGCTTTTTTGTCGGCTTTGGCCAGGCCAGATTTACGCAGCAGTTCGATGGCTGCATCCATGTCACCTTCGCATTCTACGAGGGCTTTTTTGCATTCCATCATGCCAGCGCCGGTGCGCTCGCGCAGTTCTTTCACAAGCTGAGCAGTAACAGCCATGATTCAACCTCATTAAAGTAACTGTTGGTGTAACACTGTTGTTTTGAGCGCAAGGCCAGTTTTGAAGGGCTTGAGCTGTGCGTACAGTGTGAGACAGATCTGAAACTAGAGCCGGCACGTTTCATGTTCATGAAACTCACATTCAAAAAGCGTTCCGGCGGTGTGCGCATACTGCAGTTCACCACTGGCAGTTGGCACAAAGGGTGGCCATGGCCACCCTGTGTGTATCGCTTGAGACTAAAAAAGCGTCAGCGATGAATTAAGCGTCAGCGCTCTCGCTGCTGGCAGCTTCTTCTGAAGCTTCGGCAGGAGCCTCAGCTTTGCTGGCCGCTTTCTTCTTGCTGGCTTTCTTTTTGCTAGCTTTTTTCTTGCCGCCGTCGTCAGCTACGTACGCGGTGCGACGAGCTTGTTTGGGGCCTTTGCTTTTTTCTTTGCCATCGTCGCCATCAACGGGGTTACCGTCGGCATCCAGCTCGATGAATTCTTCGTCGCCGTCAACGGCTTGAGGAGCGGCAGATTTGCCTTCGAGAATGGCTTCGGCGGCGGCGCGAACATACAGCTCGATAGAGCGGATCGCGTCGTCGTTGCCGGGGATAACGTAGTCGATGTTGCGCGGAGAGTGGTTGGTATCAACCACAGCAATCACGGGAATACCCAGTTTGCGCGCTTCTTTAACGGCGATAGACTCGTGGCCTACGTCGATAACAAACAATGCGTCGGGTAAACCGCGCATGTCTTTAATACCGCCTAAGCTGCGCTCTAATTTCACGCGCTCACGCTCTAACTGCAGGGCTTCTTTTTTGTTCAAACGATCGTAGCTGCCGTCGGTAGACATTTCTTCCAGCTGCTTCAAGCGTTTGATCGATTGCTTAACGGTGCGGAAGTTGGTCAGCATGCCGCCTAACCAACGGTGTGAAACGTAAGGCATTTTGCAGCGATCTGCTTCTTCAGCAAGAATTTTGCTGGCAGCGCGCTTGGTGCCTACGAACAGCACAGAACCGCGTTTTGAGGCCAACTTGGACAGACGATCCATGGCTGCGTTGAACAGCGGCATGGTTTCTTCCAAGTTGATAATGTGGATTTTGCCGCGCGCGCCGAAGATGTACTGACCCATCAAAGGGTTCCAGTAACGGGTCTGGTGGCCAAAGTGAACCCCAGCCTCCAGCATTTGACGCATGGTGACGTTTGGCATGTGTAGCTCCTGATTGTAACCCGCAAGCCAAGTGCGGGCAGGGTTTTACCTCCGCTCATCCCATAACCACGACCTAGAACGACCACCGCTAATGCGAATGATGTCGAGCAGGCACCCAGTGATATGTGTCGATGAGCGTGTGTGATGATGTGGCTTATGCCACGGACTAACTCCCCATAATAGCGCGGTAAAAATCTCAGGGCAAGATTTTGGCCGAAACTCTCGCTATAATTTATCTTCACCCTCGTTTCATCTACACCAATTTGGTTCACTTCAGTAGCCACGCCATTGGGGTCAGGCCCGTGGGCAGAATTTGCCGACAGCATGACCGAACAGAACCACCCGTGGACAGATCATTGAAATCAACGTGGGGTGAAATCAACGTAGGGCTTTGGTCTTCGTGATATTTCTACGCGCCTTGGGTTGGTGCCGATGCACCATCGTGAATGATTAGTCTTTAGTGTTGTTGGTCGTGGTGAATCACCCAACACCTTAGAGTTAGTAAGCAGAGTGCCGATATGCAAGCGAGCAATGAATCCGCCACTAAACCGCCTTTAAATGATGAAAAAGCGGTATTAGTGGCTACTTTCTACCGATTTGTCAGCCTAGAGCGTGTTGCTGAGCTTAAAGCTCGGGTAGAAGCTTTGGGTCGCCAGTATGGTTTGCTGGGTACCATCTTGTTAGCGGAAGAAGGGGTGAATGCCACCGTTTGTGGTGCGCCCGATGCCTTGCGTCAGTGGCAAGAGGCTTTTGTGGCCTTACACGATGGATTAACCGGTTTGGAATTTCGCCATACCTGGGCTGAAACTCCGCCGTTTCGCCGCTGGAAAGTGAAGCTGAAAAAAGAAATTGTCACCATGGGCGTGGATGGCATTGATCCCAACAGTATTACAGGCGAGCATGTTTCGCCGGCTGCTTGGAATACATTAATTGCGCGTGATGATGTACGTGTGATCGACACCCGTAATCATTACGAGTACCTGGTGGGCACTTTTGAGCGTGCTGAAGACCCGATTACCGATAACTTCCGCGAGTTTCCGGGTTGGGTGGACGAGCACTTAGATCCTGCAAAAGACGAGCATGTAGCAATGTTTTGCACCGGTGGTATTCGCTGCGAAAAAGCGACGGCCTATTTGCTGCAGCAGGGCTTTAAGCATGTTTATCAACTCGACGGCGGCATTTTAGAATATTTGCGTGCGCACCAAGGGCAAGAAGAAAGCAGTTTGTGGAACGGCGAGTGCTTTATTTTTGATGACCGCGTGACCTTAAGCCACGGTATGGATGCCACAGGGCGACAAGTGTGTTGTGCCTGTCGTAAGCCGTTTGATGTTGAAGCCGAAGCGCATTCGAGTGAAGTGGAAAACGAAGGCACGATGGAAGATGAAGGAATCTGTGCGAACTGCAAAGCCAATATGGACGAAAACCAACTGGCAGGTGTGCGTGAGCGCATGCGCCAAGTTCGTTTGGCGGCCGAGCGCGGTGTGGATCATCTAGCGCCGCAACGTTTGCCCGAAGTTAAAGCAAAAAGCAGTACACAAGCTAAGCGCTAAGTCATCACTGTAAAGTCGTTGGCTTGTCGCCACAAAAGGGTGAGTTTAAGACTCACCCTTTTTTGTTATGAGTGCAATGATCGGCCTAACGCCATGGTGTGCGGCCTTGGGGCCATAGGTTATCCATGGGTGAGCGTAAATCGTTGAAGCACTCGATGCAGGTATCGGGTAGATCCGGCAGCTGGCCTAAGACATATTGCAGCACAATCGGGTTAACCGATTGCTGAATTAAATGCCGCGCGAAGCTGAGACGTAAATTCGTGGGTGTCACGGTTTCGCCCAATTCAACGCGGTCGGCAGCCATGCGGATGGCGCGCTCTAGGCGGCGTGCGTTGATATCACGGCGAATCACCCGACCATCGCCTAAATGGCTAAGTTGGCCGTCGGCAAATAAGAACTGGCAGCGCCAGCTACGCGCATAGGGTTCGCCAAATTTCGCCATGGCAGGGGCCACCGGTGCGCCGGCAAAGTTTTGCGTGGCGTCTTTCATATGAATCTGGCGGCGATTTTCCATGTGCGAGCGCAAGGGCTCAAGCATGACCCGTGGCAGCACCGTTTCGTGTGCCACTTGACCTTGTTCGTTGCGTATGAGTAAGCGCGCATCGTCTAAGTTGAGATCGCCCACCCGCACGCGGGCCGCTTCGCTTAGTTTCACACCAGAGCCGTACACCAAAGCCACCGGTAGCTGGCATTGGTATTCCACCAAAGGCAGCAAGGTACGGATGGTACTGCGGCTTAAACCGGCAGCTGCCGCTTGCTGAGTGCGCTTAGCTTCGGCGGGTTTATGTTCGCGCCATGGGGGTTCGTTGCCATCGATTTCTCGATACAACATGCGTATAGAAGCAATCACCTCGTCGCGATCGTCGCGTTTGAGTTGATGCTGGGCCTCGGCGCGGTTTAAGAAACGCTCGACTTCTTCATAGCGAATCGAGCTGAGCGTGCGCCCGGCAAAGGATTCAATAAATGCTGATACCCAGAAAATATGATTATTTCTTTCCCAGGTATTGAGCATGGTGTCGCCAATTTTATGGCGAAACCGCATGAGTAAATCCGGCGTTGCCGACGTAAAAGACATCGATAGACCTAATCGTGCTCGGGAAGCCATAGTTCGTCACCTGAGCATGGGCTAAAAAGCCAAAAGCCTACGACAGCCGCTAATTAATACATTCCGAATCGATATTTGCGCAAAATTATGCGCATATCGTAACCGTGAGTGGTGCAGGGGCGCAGGACTGAACGTTCGATGAGAACGTTATCCTTAAAAAGCTGATATTCCAGCGCGCTGTTGCAGCACAAAACAACAGGTCATTCGGGTATGGGCTGTCACCCGAAGCCTATCCAGGGCTTTGCCGATCCAGGGCAGTGATTGCATATCCTCGCATTCACATCGTTGAGAACCTTGATTCAAACGCCAATGGCTTAGGCGTAGTGAATCCAGCGGGGCTGGTTGGTGCTCTTTGTTTTGTATCGAGCTGCTGGCTTTTTTTAGGAAAACCGATATTGCTTGCTGTACAAACCTAGTTCTTTATTTTCGAAAAAGGCATTCCAACTTGGTTATCCCTGAGGGGGTTTTTGCCAACCGCGGGCAGTCTTTGCCCGCAGCGTAAGCGTGTTTGCTTACATGGCGAGCCGGGATTACTCCCGGCTTTCAGCTGATTTCTACACCTATTCTTCAATAAAAGTGCTCAGAAAACCAGTGGGACTTTCTGCCTTTTATACAAGAACGGCTAAATCAAGTAAACCTTACAACTTTTTGACACAACAGTTGTTTACAGGTTCAGTTTGTGCGTAATTCGCCGAGAACATGGGCGGCAATGGCGTCGATGGCGATATCACTATTACCCTCGTCGCAGCGTTTACGGTATTCCACCACGCCACGGTCGAGCCCGCGCTCGCCAATGGTGATTAAGAACGGTACACCCAAAAGCTCGATATCGTTGAACATAACGCCTGGGCGAATCGGGCGGTCGTCAAGTAATACATCGGCACCGGCTTTGATGAGTTCGTCGTACAAGGCTTCGGCTGCTTCTTTCACGCGGCTGGATTTATGCATATTCAGCGGCATGATGGCCACCTGGAAGGGGGCCATGGGCAGCGGCCAGATAATGCCGCGATCGTCGTGGTGTTGCTCGATGGCCGCAGCCACAATGCGCGATACACCGATGCCGTAGCAACCCATGGTGAGCGGGCGGGCGCGGCCGTCGGCATCCATCACTGTGGCTTTCATGGCTTCGCTGTATTTGGTGCCTAATTGGAAGATATGACCCACTTCTACACCGCGAATGAGTTCTAACTCGCCTTCGCCGTCGGGGCTGGGATCGCCGGCAACCACATTGCGTAAGTCGGCGACTTCGGGCAGGGCCACATCGCGTTCCCAATTCACATTGGTAAGGTGGAAACCATCGCGGTTGGCGCCGCACACAAAATTACCCAAAGCGGCAGCACTGTGATCGACCACCACGGGAATGGTTAAGCCTTTGGGGCCAATGGAGCCGGGTGCGCAGCCAATGTGTTGATGAATCACTTTGGCATCGGCCATTTGTAGCGGTGCAGCGACCTGCGGCAGTTTTTCGGCTTTGACTTCGTTCAGTTCGTGATCGCCACGTAGCACCAATGCTACTAAAGGCGTTTCGGAACCCGCCACCAGCAGGGTTTTTACACACAGCGCAGGTTCGATCGACAACAACTGGCTCACGTCTTCGATGCTGTGCACTTTCGGGGTGGCCACTTCACTGAGCTCGCCACTGGCCGCCGGGCGCTCGGTGTTAGGAGCGAGTGCTTCGGCCTTTTCGATGTTGGCGGCATATTCGCTGCGGTTTGAAACCGCCAATAGATCTTCGCCAGAGTCGGCCAGCACTTGGAATTCGTGGGAATTATTTCCGCCAATGGCGCCGGAGTCGGCCTGTACGGCGCGGAATTTTAAGCCTAAACGCGTAAAGATCGCGCTGTAAGCGCCGTACATATCGTCGTAGGTGCGCTGCAGGCAATCGGCTTCGATATGGAAAGAATAGGCGTCTTTCATCATGAATTCGCGCGCGCGCATCACACCGAAGCGCGGACGAATTTCATCGCGGAATTTGGTTTGAATTTGGTAGAAACTGACCGGAATTTGCTTGAAGCTCTTCAGCTCAGAGCGGGCGTAATCGGTCACGACTTCTTCATGGGTGGGGCCATAGCAGTATTCGCGGCCGCCACGGTCGGTCATTTGTAACAGCTGTGGGCCAAAGTCTTGCCAGCGGCCGGTTTCTTCCCATAACTCGGCAGGCTGTACCGAAGGCATGAGCACCTCGAGGCAGCCGATACGGTTCATTTCTTCACGCACCACAGTTTCGACTTTACGCAACACGCGTAAACCCAATGGGCTCCAAGTGTAAATACCGGCGGTGAGTTTGCGAATCATGCCGGTGCGCAGCATTAAACGATGGCTGGCGATTTCGGCATCGGCGGGAACTTCCCGCTGCGTTTGGAGGTGAAACTGTGAGGTTTTCATGACCGCGTGTTCTGGCTCAAAACGTACCATTGTAATGCCAGCGCGCCGTGCATCCCAGCCTCAGCAGCTGAAATGTTGAGCGGAAATAAAAATAATGCGGTGATGAATAAAAGTGTCAGCGTTTAAGTGCTGACTAGAGTAGGAATGCTTAATTCAGCATCATCAGGTAGTGACTTCAACAATTGATGATTGTAGCGACCCAATCGCCCCTGGGCTATGCCAGCCCAGGGATGGAAATGGGAGAGCAGGCAAAAGCCTTAGCCGTTATCGCACCAGCGTTCTAAATACTGTTGAGACTCTTGCATCAGCTTGGCGCGTTCATCGTCGTTTAAGCGACGTTGCTCGCCATCTTCGCCGGTAATAGAGACGCGGCGCTTCGAATTGATGGTGGCAATGTTTTTACGCGCCCGGGCGCAGTTTTGTGCCACTTTCTCGGGATTTTGCACGCTGACCTCACGGCCTGGTTGGGTAATCGAAGGCTCTTGAGCCTCGGGTGCGTTGTTTGGCGCGCTGGCAGTTAAGGTACTGCCTTGAGTCGCGTAGCGGTTACGGTTACGTACTTTAACCTCTTCATACAAGCGGCCATCTTCGGGTGGTCGCGCTGAGTAATGGGTAACGCCTTTGTCGTCGACCCATTTATAAATCTCGTTGCCTGCGTGGCTTTGAGTTGCAAAGAACAAACAACAGGCGGCTAATATGGGGGCGGTGTAGTGAAGCAGGCGATGGGACGTGGCATCCTGCCCTGGAGACCCACTAATCGTTTTATCCTGACTCAATTTCAGCATCATTCTTGCCCTTGCATTAGGGGACCCTTGGTAAAGCACCAAGGTGTCGGAATCAATTTTTGCATTAACCCAATTTCTGCTTACTGCATCAGTGGTGGCTAATGCACGGAACCTATACTCCGTGTTCCAGTGGGACCATATTACACCTTAACTTGATGAAAGCTGAATATCGTCCTGTACTTACACACATTATCCTGGCCAACAAAGGGAATTCAAGCCGTAGAATTTTACGGGCTGTGACCAACTGAGCGTTCATCATCCCATGCCGTTTTATACAGGCATTGATCGTTCTCAACCGAAGCTTCGTTACGTGCAAAATTTTATGTTGCTTTAGCCATAGTGAATCTGTGTTTTAAAGGCGGTTAAGCGCATTGGTGATGGATATTTTCAAGCTGAAAATTAGCGGCTGTGGTGGCTCTCTGGGTAGAATGCTCATCATCGCACCGGTTTCGGTGGGCCAAACTCCTAATTTAGAGCTTATGAAAGATCAGCAACAGGACAATCAGGCAGAGCAGGATGCAGCTGAGCAGCCCGATAGCGGCAAAGGGCCGCGCCGTGCTGCGTTTTATTTGTTGCCGAATGCGTTTACCACCGGCGCCCTGTTGGCTGGTTTCTACGCCATTATTGCGGCCATTGGCGGGCAACCCATGGTGGCTGCGGTGGCGGTGTTTGTAGCCGGTATTCTTGATGGACTCGATGGTCGTGTGGCGCGCATGACCAACTCCCAGAGCGATTTCGGTGTGCAGTACGACTCGCTTTCCGACATGGTGTCCTTTGGTATGGCACCCGCCATGATTGTATACACCTGGTCTTTACAAAGCCTGGCCGAAGTGAGCCCCATGGCGGGTAAGATTGGTTGGCTGGCTGCGTTTATTTACACCGCTTGCAGCGCCTTACGTTTGGCACGCTTTAATGTGCAAGTAGCGGTTGCCGATAAACGCTATTTCCAAGGCTTAGCCAGTCCGGCGGCGGCGGGTACTTTGGTCGCCATGGTGTGGTTCTGCCACGACAATGGCATAAGCGGTGAACAAGTTCGATGGCTGATGGCACCGGTAACGGCGGTGCTGGGCTTATTGATGTTTAGTCGCTTGCGTTATTTCAGCTTTAAGTCTTGGCCTATGAATGTGCGTGGGCCATTAACTTGGGGCTTAATTGTGGTGTTGATTTTCACTTTGCTCGCTTTGGATACCCCTCTGTTTTTGATGTTATTGGGTTGGTTATATGTGTTTTCGGGTGTGGTATTAACACTCAAAGGACGTCGCCGCCGGGAGCGTCGTGGATGAGTAATCCTGTGGATACATCCAATCAAACAACAAGCAACAGCGCCAACCGCGAGGCCTTGCGTCACCAGGTGATCAACGAATTGGATTTAGTGCTGTGGCGTTTGCGACCTGATGCCAATATGGCCGTAACTTGCCAGCAAGCTGCACTGGTTGAAGCTCAAACTTCAGCCGAGCAAGAAGAAGCGGTATCGCTTGACGATACGTTAGGCGAGGTCGACGCTCACGAGGCGACCAACCCTGCGGCAGCAGATACTTCCGGCAAGGCTATCTTGCCAGAAACAGCGGCGAGTACGAGCGACGCTCAAGCGGCTGTGGCAACCCCAACTGAGGTTGCAGATCAAAGCAAG
>JAKSCJ010000260.1 GCA_022360675.1 Lysobacterales bacterium | reverse complement strand
GATGTTAAATAGCGGCTGGCAGTCGTAATTTTTCATCCACGCCGCCGTACTACAGCGGTGTACAACAACCCCGCACGACTCAATTAATTAAAAAGCCGCCATCGCGGCTGTCCTGTCACGCGGCGTATTGTTTTTACCCATTCGTTTACAAGAGAGGTTGCGGAACCGAACGTGGAACAAACATCGATAGACTGGCCATTAGGTTGGCTTTTTGCCGCGCTCGTTTTGCTTATTATTCTCTCTGGCTTTTTCTCCAGCTCAGAAACCGGCCTTATTGCGCTGAATCGATACCGCATGCGCCACCGTGCCGAGCAGGGGCATCGCGGTGCCAAACTGGCTGCCCGCCTGCTAGAGCAACCCGATCGATTAATCGGCATCATTTTACTGGGTAACAACCTAGTCAATATTTTTGCTGCATCACTGGCGACCATCATCGCCATTCGCTTATTGGGTGAAAGCGGCATTTGGATCGCAACCCTTATTTTGACAGTTGTGGTATTGATCTTCGCCGAAGTGGCGCCGAAAACCGCCGCCGCCTTAAAACCCGAGCGCATCGCATACCCCGCCGCTTTTGTCTTGTATCCATTATTACGGCTGTTTTATCCCTTAGTCTGGGTGATTAACTCAACGGCCAATATACTGTTGCGGCTATTCGGAATTCGCCCAGAGCGAGGCACCATGGAGCAGTTCACCCGTGAAGAACTGCGCACTTTATTGAAGGAATCGGGCGAGAATATCTCGGATGATCATCAGCAAATGCTGTTGAACATTCTCGATCTCGAACAAGCCACCATCGACGACGTCATGGTGCCACGCAATGAAGTGATTGGTATCGATTTGGAAGACGACTGGGAAGTAATTCTCACCAAGCTGTCGCAAACCTTGTATACGCGCCTGCCCGTTTATCGTGGGGATTTAGAAAACCTGGAAGGCCTGCTTCATGTGCGCACCATTTTGTCGCGCCTGAGCACTGGCCGACTCACCTACGAAAACCTCGTGCGTTCGGTTCGCGAGCCTTATTTCATTCCTGAAGGCACCCAGCTCACCAAACAGCTGTTGGAATTCCAGCGTTTAGAGCGCCGCTTAGGCATGGTGGTCGATGAATACGGCGATATCATCGGCCTCATCACCCTGGACGATATTCTTGAAGAGATTGTCGGTGAGTTCACCACCGAGGCCAAAGGCTACAAAAAAATGGTGCGCCAGCTAGAAGATGGCGCCTATTTAGTAGACGGCTCGGCGAATTTGCGTATGCTCAACCGCCGCTACGACTGGAATCTGCCCACCGAGACGGCCCGCACCGTAAATGGCTTAATTTTGGAACAACTCGAGATGATCCCCCATGGTCAAACCTGCTTACGTGTGGGCGATCATATCTTCACTATCGTGGAAATCAGCGATAACACGATCCGTAAAGTACTGGTGAAACCCTTCCGGTTTCGTAAAAGCCAAGAATCCTAGCGCCTCATTGCCCTAGCAACTCACTGAATAAAGAGAATTACTCATGTCAATGCATGCCCTGAAGTCCGCGCATCAAGCTCTTCGCTGCGCTTTCCTTTCGGCAATGTTTTGCCTCAGCGGTAGCGCACTTGCTGCCAGCTGCCCCGAGCCTTTAGAAAGCTTAGGCGGCGATAATTGGAAGCAAATCAGCGAGCTTAGCTGGAAAAGTGAAGGCCATAACTTTGAACCCAATCAAAGCTTCCATCCCGGCGCCGAGGGTCGTCATGTCTCCAACGATCTGCTCAGTGGCCGCTGGCAGCCTCAAGCCGCCGCTGGCCAATTAGACTGGCAACTGAGCACTCATTACCCCTTTGCCGGGGTGTGGAATTACCAAGAAATTATTGGCGATAAAAGCCGTATTGAAGGGCGCGATGGTTTTCGCCCTTCCTATGAAATGACACCCGCGCGCCGCCATACTCGCTTAGTCAACATGTTGCAACGCTTCCCCGCCCTGCTCTTCCTGCATGGCAACTACGAAGAAACCGAAAACGTTTGCTATGTGCTGGTCAACCATCCCACCGGGCAATGGCGAGTATGGTTAAATCCAACCACCGGCCTGCCGCGTCGCGTGGTTCACAAAGAGCAAGATGCCTTGTTTGGCGAAGTGGAAAACAGCACCGCCTACGAAGACTGGCGCCAGGTTGAAGGGCTGTGGCTGCCCTTGCGCTTAGAGCAGAAGGTCCACAACAAGCTGATTCGTCGCGAACGTCTGTACGATTTCCGGTTTAGTACGGAGCCTGTAGCCTACGACGAAGCCAAGACTATGGCACGTTTAAATGCGGAAGATGTTCCCGAGTGGGCGGTCAACAGCGCTAACTTTTTCCAGCGTCGGGCGGCGGCTGGCGCACCAATGGATACCGATCCTCAAGGTGAAATCGAGTTCATCGAGATCACACCGAAGATTTTCCAAATCGCCGGTGGCACCCATCACAGTATTGTGCATGTGGGCCGTGGCTCTTTAGTTGTAGTTGGTGCCCCCTGGGGCGAGCGCCGCAGCAAAGCGGTGATCAAAGCGCTTAACGAGCGCTGGCCCGAGCTTCCCATTAGCCATTTAATTTTGACCCATCACCATAACGACCACAGTGCGGGCTTGATGAGCTTTGTGGAAGCCGGGGTATCCTTGGTAATGGGCGTACCCTCTCGACATTACTTCGGTACGGTGTTCGCCAAGAGTGGTCGTCGTAATATCTCAAGCAAAACCGTTGCCGACGAATACCGTTTAAACGCCTTCGGGGAGCTTATCGAGCTTTACAAAGTGCCCAACAGCCACGCGGAAGGCATGTTAGCGGTTTACATTCGTAACGATAAAACCCTCATCACCAGCGATCTCTACTCGCCGGGTCGCGATGCCCAGCATCCCATCTGGTCGAAAGAATTAGTCGACGCCATCGAGTGGTTAAATATTGACGTGAAGCGCGTAGTGGGCACCCATGGTCGTGGTGACATCAGTTTTGCGGATATGAAAGAAAACGTAGAAGAGCTACAACTCAGCCATCAAATTGCTGAGGAAGATTAAGGTTTGAGGTCAATTCAGCCGGGCTGGCTTCAACGAAGCTAAGCATAAAACAGACTTTAAGCATAAAAAAGCCGGAGCTTAAATGCCCCGGCTTTTTTGCGTTCAAAGCGTCGAGTGCTTAAACCACTGGCTTTAAGCAGCTAGAACTTGGTCGACTCGGCCAGCCATGGCTTGCTTGCTCATAGCGCCAACGAGCGTGTCTTCCACCTGACCATTTTTGAAGATCAATAAGGTGGGAATAGAGCGAATGCTGAATTTACGAGCAATCGCTTGCTCGTTATCGATATTCACTTTTAAGACTTGCAGCTTCTCGCCATTCTCGGCAGCCAGCTCATCTACGATCGGAGCAATCATACGGCAAGGTGCACACCAGGGCGCCCAGAAATCCACCAAAACCGGAACGCTGGATTCGCTGATAATTTGTTCGAATTCCTGCGCAGTTACTTCTTTAACCTGGCCCATAAATCAACTCCTGATCATATTGTGATGAAAGATACAACGCATTTGGCATCACAGCATCCTTCGATGCGTCAATTCTCTGCGCTGTGCCAATACGCATGGGCAATGCGTCGGCATATTTATTAGTAATAGCTAACTCGACATCTACTATGGGGTTTTAGGCAGCGATGTACAAGTCCAGCTCAGTGGCAGTTATTTGCTCACGAACACCCAATAACTGCACGATGCCGTAAGGCAATGGTTTTAGGTAAGCCAGCTCGTCGTTAATACGAACCTGAGCCAGCGCCCCTTCAAATAAATTAAACAAACAGCGGGCAATGCATTCCACATCGATCACCGCTCCTGGGTACGCTTTGGCCACATCGTGAACAGAACGTTCAAAGTGTCGATATAGCTCATCTAAAATGTCACGCACTAAAGCTTCAATGCGTTCGTCTTGGCAGCAGATTTCAGAGCCCACCGTCATATAGGGGCAGCCTAAGGTACGCTTTTTCTGCACAATACACTGCTGCTGCTCTTGATAAATCAGGCGAAAATAATTCAAAAACCGCTCCACAGGCGGCACTGATTCATCAAAAGCCGATTCAATATTTTGCTTAGCGCTTTGCCAATGATGGCTTAGCGCCGCAACCGCCAGATCTGACTTGGATTCAAAAAAGTAATAAAAGCTACCTTTTTTGACCTCAGCTTTACTGCAAATGGCATCGACCGTGGCGGCACCATAGCTGTGCTCCCACATTAAATCGGTAATTGCAGTTAACAGGCGTTCGCGGGCGTTACTCACTCTGCCCATAAAAGCTCAACACGCAGTCTTAACGTTAATCACAATATAGTTGACCATTTAGTAAAACTCAAGGGCAGGCCAATAAATTCACAAATAAAGCCTTCAAATCAATAACATAAATACAAAACAAAAATATTTAAGCCATAAAAAACACGCCCGAGAAAACTCGGGCGTGTTTTATTGTTTCATACCGGCTAAGCCGAGCAGCTACTTCGTTTTAGGGCAGTAGCTCGTTTCCAACTGTTGAACATCCACTTCTACGGCTGAGCCTTGAGCGTCGTAGGCATAGATTATGATATCGGCAATATTGCAGCTCACCAACATTTCCGCGTAGCCCCAACTACTGGCTGCGCGGCCAGAGCCACCGCCAATGGGTGCACTATCGCCGATAATCCCGCTGCCAGCGGCAGCCTCTCGAGTTTGTGCGGGTACATCAAGAGCAAAAGTAGAGTACTCACTGCCAACGACACTTTGACCGACAAGCAGTTGGTCATCGGCGAAAACTACTAGATTTGCTTTGCCCTTTTCAGTCAAGCTTAAGTGAATCTCTTGTTTCGCTGCGACTGAGGTGCTAACCGCACTGGCAAATACAAACGCCACACATGCGGAGCAAAACAAATTCTTGTTAGTTAACATCATCATTCCCTTTTTCTTTAACAACGATTGGCCTAATGGCAGAGTGGTACGCCTTTTCTTCTAAAAAAGGACGGTTTTCTGCCTTGTGTTGCTGCTCATCACGCTGCCAGTAATAAAACCCTACACCACTGAGGGTTTCATTCACCTGAGACATATTTTCGACTTCCCTTTCCCTGATGAGGGCAGCTGCTTTGTGATAGTAGTCTTTCAATGCTTCATTGAGCACTTCTCTTAGCTCTGGAACCAACTCTGCAGGAGCCGATACCGACCATACAGATCGCTCCGTCCAGCGCTCGTCAGGAGTGTCCAAATTATGCTGCAAAGTCGTTAAATGATTTTCCGCATTAAACGATCCCGCTTCAAGCATTTGGCTTTGAAAATTTTGGATATAAATCCAACGTGGGTTTACCAACCGCACCCAGTGTTCGTTGACAACCTCAACATTACCACTGGCCTCTAAACGTTCAAGTACGGTTTGCGTTGTCACACCACGACCCGCTACCGAAGAAACTAAACGTTGGAAAGTACATCCACCACCATGGATGATCAGCTCCATAGGTTGACCGGTCTTTGGATCAAGATATTGCTTGTCGTTGGACCAAATCGCCAAAATTCTACCCTCGATCGTTAAATCATGGGGTGCAGATGTGCTTTCACTCTGCTGGCGCTGGATGTCTTTGATCGCCTGAGTTCTAATCCCCGTTAGTAAACTCACGCGTGAAAGAATTACTTTGCCATCATTTTCTGCCGCGATCCTTCGTGACCCTTCTTCCACCATCACTTGGCGTAGTAAGTCAACCATGACATCAAACGTCATACGACCCATGAAAATTTTGACAAAACCTCGCAAGATGCGCGTTGCTGCAGTGGTCAATTGTTCAGACAACTGTGACCGAAAATCTTCGCGCTTTAATTGTGTGTTCATACACTCTCCCTTGAGTGCTAAGCCCATCCCTAGGGCCCTTCGCTGTGACAATAAGTGATGCAGAAAATAAAAGTCAAGCTGATACTTATGCGTAATTTCAGTCCACATCACGACTTACTAATGATTTAATTTGCGCTCAATCAATGAGCATTTCGGCCATGTTTGATTCGGTTTACTGACGTCAATATTTTTAGAGATAGGTACACACAAATAAAAAAAGAACAAAAAGTCAATATAAAACAAGATCAAATCGATAGTTACTGGCGTAACTATCTCACCCTAGGTCGTGGAGAAACATGTACCTGAATAGGCCAAGAAGATAGTAAAAATACGACATCTGAATAAAACAACATTCACGAAAAAACGCAAATGAAGACCGGATGAACTGATAGGTTGCATCCGGTCTTAGTGGTTAACTTTTGATCACTCACATTCGCCGTGATCGAGGATATTTATGCTTTGCTGCGAACTTGGCGTACAAACCAAATCGCCAGCAAGCCAATGGCACCAGCCGCCGCCAGTTCGTACAGTAAACCATGGCCTAGCCAGCCGGTACCAATTCCGGCAGGGCGTTCACCCAAAATAAATACTGCCGCCGCCAGAGCTACGCCAGCCAAACCTTCGCCACCAACAAAGCCACTGCCCAGCAAGATGCCTTTCTCACGGCGCAGATCGCCCTCTTCTTGGCTCTTGCTCCGGCCTTCAAGCCACCAGCGCAAGATGCCGCCAAGGAAAATGGGTGTCAACGTTGCCACAGGCAGATATACCCCCACCGCAAAGGGTAATGAGGGCACACGCAGTAGCTCACACACAATGGCAATGCCGATACCGATCATTACCAAGCCCCAAGGCAGCGATTGATCAATCACACCATCGATAACCAATTTCATCAGCGTGGCTTGAGGTGCGGGTAATTCACTACTGCCAAAGCCAAAGGCTTCAGCCAATAACATAACCGCTAAACAAACAAAGACTGAAGAAGTCAAAATACCTAGCATTTCAGCCATTTGCTGACGCTTAGGTGTACCGCCCAGCAAGAAGCCGGTTTTCAGGTCTTGCGAGGTATCGCCTGCCATAGAAGCGGCAATCGCTACCACACAACCCACGGTTAAGGCGGCGGCTTTACCTGCGGTGTCGGTCCAGCCCATCAGCAAGAACACAGCCGCTGTAGCCATTAAAGTTGCAATGGTCATGCCGCTGGTCGGGTTGCTGGTAACGCCCACTAAACCCACAATACGCGACGATACGGTGACAAAGAAAAACGCAAAGATCACCACCAACACTGCGGCCAACAGGCGCTCACCAATACCACCCAAAACACCAAAGCCCATGGGCACCAGAGTCAAGGTTAAGACGATAACCAGCAAACCAACACCCACCCATTTCAAGGAAAGATCTTGGCTGGTGCGGGGTGTATTACCACCACTGCTGTTATCACCTAAGTGCTTAATACCAATGCGGAAGCTTTCCAGCATTACAGGAATACTGCGGATCAACGTAATAATACCGGTCGCCGCGACCGCACCTGCACCGATATAGCGCACGTAGCGAGTCCAAATTTGGCTGGCCGACATATCTTTTATCAGGTTCACTGTTTCGGGATAAAGCGGTTCAGTGAAATTCGCACCCCAATAGGCAATGGCGGGAATAATAATGAGCCACGACAGCAAACCACCGCCAACCATAATGGTGGAAACACGAGGGCCCAAGATGTAACCCACACCGAACAGCGCCGAGGAAACCTCCACACCAAGCTGCGCTTTTTGAATGAAAGGAATTTTAATGGTGAGATGATCGGGAATCACCTTCAACCAGCCGGTTAACACCTTTAATAAAACCCCGGCACCGATGCCCCAAAACACACCTTTAGCCCGATTGCCCCCAACTTGTGAAGCAACAAGCACTTCAGCGCAGGCTGTCCCTTCGGGATACGGTAATTTACCGTGCTCACGGTCGATCAAATAACGCCGCAGCGGAATCATAAACAGCACGCCGAGCAAGCCGCCAGAGAGCGCCAAAATCACCATTTGCCCCACTTCGGGTGCTAAACCCCACATCCATAATGCGGGCAAGGTGAAGATAATTCCGCTGGCCAAGGAACTGGAGGCCGAACCGGTGGTTTGGGCGATATTGGCTTCCAAAATATTGCCCGAGCGTCCACTTTTGGCCAACACACGAAATGCAGCCACGGTCATCACCGCGACAGGAATGGAAGTACTGATAGTGAGGCCGGCACGCAAGCCCAAATAGGCATTGGCAGCGCCGAAGATAACACCGAACAAGATGCCCAAGCCCATGGCTTTCAGGCTGAATTCCAGCATGCTCTCTTGCGCTGACACGAAGGGTTGGTAAGTCTCCCCTTCTGCCAGCGGCCGGTGGGCGCTGCGATCTAATCCTTGTTGTTCTTGCATATTGACTCCGGGGTTCAATCGTCGTGAACGATATATCTGCGATGCCGAATGTACGACCGAGCTGGATTCATTTTCAGGCCACTCGTTGTGCCAGGCTCGGTGCAGGTTAATTTTCAGCAGATAAAGTTGGCGGCCATTATCGCCGACCTGAACATGGGAACCAAATGCGCCCAATAGATGTTGCGACGAAAGTATGAAAAAACACACAAGATAACTATGCAAAGTTCAACAAGGTTAAGCCGAATACTGGCTTAAAACGCATATTTATCACCACTTTCAAGTATTTTCAGGCAGGAGGTCGCAAATTATGGGCATTCGAACACTAGCGCAAACAAAAGCTGGGATGCTGGGTTTAGCATTACTGTTAGGTGCATGCTTACCCACTGTTGGCTTTGCAGCATGTGTAGATAACGTTGTATTGATCCACGGCAATGCCGGCAACCCGGGGAACTGGGACAATACCTATAATGAATTGCTGGACGAGGGCTATTCACCCAGTCAAATTTACCGGCCCGACTGGGGTTCGAAGTTCTGTCCGGCTTGCAATAATCACCGGGGCAGCGAAGAAACACCCGTGCGCGAAGCATTAGCCGACGCACTGGCCGACTCCTGCACAGGAAAAATTGATGTGATCGGTCATTCCATGGGCGTAACCTTGGGCGGCCAGCAGATCGTTAAATTGGGCATTAGCAATCAGGTTGATACCTTTGTCGGTATTGCCGGCGCACTTCGTGGCCTAAATAGCTGTGGCATTTACCCTTTTAATGTGCCCACCACCACTTGTGGCCGCGATGGATTATCGGTTTCTAGCCCGTTTTTAGACGATCTATTCGGACGTCGCTTCGGCCAGGAAATGTACTCCATTAAAAGCAATATCGATCAAATCGTTTGCTCTACCGGTTTTTGCACCGTAGGCGGAACCCATACCAGCCGAATCTGGAATGAGGACGCCAGCTACACCTTCTCTCTGGGGCATTTTGGCTTGCAAAGCAATACCAGCAACTTACAAGTTCAGCTGATTCAGTAACGTATTTCTTCGCATGCCATCGCCCAGGTAGTAGGTATTTAAAAAAGGTAGCGCAGGCGCACTACGCCTGCGTATTTTCAAAAAAGGGTTCAGAGGTTAAGCATCAATGACCCGAGCTTGCGCAACACCTATGCTCACTGAAGCAACATCGAATACAAGTTATTACCGGAATACCAGCATGCTCTCTCAACTCCAGGCTCCGGCCAACAATCGTAAAGCGCTGTCTGGGCCAGCCTTACGTAGTTTTTTCAGCATTGCCGAACACTGGCAATTATCGATCGATGAGCAAATGACATTACTTGGTGTCACCGCTCGTTCGACCTTCTTTAAGTGGAAAAAAGATAACGAAGCCTTGTTGTCAAAAGACACTTTAGAACGCATCTCCTATATATTAGGTATTTATCAGGCATTGCAGTTATTGCTGCCCAACCAAAGCGCCGCCGACGAATGGCTGCGTAAAGCGAATCAAGCCCCCCTGTTTGGTGGGCATTCTGCGCTAGAGCGTATGTTGTCGGGCAATGTCGCCGATTTATATGTGGTAAGGCATTATTTAGACGCCCAGCGCAACGGTTGGGCTTAGGACAAGCCACAATGGATGCCAACGATATCGTGAGCAAAAAGCTCACCATTACGCGTCTGTATTGGCAGAACTGCTGGCACATTGTGCCCAGCCGTTTTCCCGATTTTCAGCCCTTCGAACCCGTGATCAAGGCCGATGATTTACACGCCATCTCGGAACTCAGCGCGCTCACCGACGATTTCCAGCGCGCCAGTGCCGGGGTCATCCATTTAATGAGCGGGCCCGATCGTTTAGGGAATGAGTGCTGTCGTATCGTTAGTCAGGCCTTTACTCACCCTAATCCCGATGGCAGCCGCTTTAACGATGGCCGTATTGGCGTGTTTTACGCTGCCAAAGCTTTAGCCACAGCCATCGCTGAAACTCGCTTTCATGTAGAACGCTTTCTGCGTGCCACCAAGCAGCGTCCGATGGAACTGGATATGCGCGCCTATCAGGTGGATTTACAAGCCGAACTCTACGATTTACGCGGTCAGCAGCAACGCTTGGCTGAGTTTTATGACCCCAACGATCAGCGCCCCACCCAGCAGTTATCTAGCGCCTTGCAACAGCAGCAGGCCAACGGTATTGCCTTCGATAGCTTGCAAGCCAATGGTGGTGAGTGCGCGGCCATTTTTCGCCCCCATGTGTTAAGCAATTGCCGCTCTGATCGACATTTATGCTTTATTTGGGATGGCGAGCACATCCAAACGGTGTACGAAAAGCAACTG
>JAKSCJ010000220.1 GCA_022360675.1 Lysobacterales bacterium | reverse complement strand
TTCATCGCCAGCGCCGTGGATAACACCGAAAATACCGTTGCAGCGATTAAAAAAGCGTATCGGTAGCTAGGTCGTTATTCAGGAATTTCTCGACTTCCATAGCACCTTGCATGGTTTGTGAGGTGCTTAAGTGGTTTTGAGCCACTAAGCGCTTTCCAGCCCCCAATCACAGCCACACCCTAGCCGCCCACCGCCGCCCTCACCCCACATCAAGCAACAGCCCTTAAAAGGGCTAAAACAAGAAGAAAAACCTATTAAAGCCCCTTTAGGGATCATTTCCTTATTTCAAAACAACAACCCTTAAAGGTATCATTAAGATAAAACTGGCGATATATAACCCCTTTAGGAGCTATGACCATGAGCGCTGATAAAACGGCTGTTGTGATTGGCCAAAGAGTTAAACAATACCGGCTCAATCAAGATCTTTCTCAAGAAGATTTATCAAAGCTTGCCGGAGTCTCTCTAAAAGCGGTCAAGAATGCAGAGGCAGGTAAAAGCACCCTAAGCACCTACGTTGCCGTCATGATGGCACTGGGCCGGATTGATTACCTGCTAGCCGCCTTTCCTGATGACGGAATCTCGCCCGTACAACTACTGAAAAGCACAACCAACGCTAAGAAAAGAGCTAGCGGTAAAAAACAAATTAATGTGAAAAAACAAGAGGCGTTGGATTGGTAATGGAGAGCATTGAAGTTAAATACCAAGGTGAAAGTGTTGGCGCACTGAGCTTTGAGCAAGGAGATGCTGCCGCCCGATTCGAGTATTTCCCCGAGTTTGTCGAAAAAGAAATTCCGCTCGCTCCTTTAACCATGCCCTTGGAGGCGCATCGCATCTACACCTTTCCCGGCTTAAATTGGGAGACGTTTAAAGGCCTGCCAGGAATGCTGGCCGACTCTTTACCGGACGACTTTGGTAACGCGGTGCTCAATAGGTGGTTAGCGCAACAAGCGTCCAGAACGTGGGAGCTGACACCGCTAGAAAGGCTTCAATATACCGGATCAAGAGGAATGGGAGCACTGGAATATCATCCAACTCAGAAACATCGCCAAATTCCTAAAGACAAAGACCTTCATCTAGAGACCTTGATTCGACTAGCGCAAACCGTCTTGGATACCCGGAGCAAGTTCAATCAAAACGTACAGTTTGATGACAAAGCCGAAGATAAAGAGATGATGGCCGCGCTTTTAGCCGTTGGAACCAGTGCTGGCGGCGCAAGGCCAAAGGCCGTGTTGGCCTTTAATGACGATTTTACTGAAGTACGCTCTGGCCAGGGGGAAGTTGCCCCCGGCTTTACTCACTACTTACTCAAGTTTGATGGGGTACAAGAGCGAGAGCCATCACAACAAACTTTTGGCGATCCCCTTGGATATGGGGTTATGGAGTATGTGTATCACCTAATGGCCACAGAGGCGAAGATCGATATGATGCCATGTCGTTTACTTAACGAAGGTAAGCGGCGTCATTTCGTTACGCAACGCTTCGATCGAATCGGTAATGAAAAAAAACACATTCAAACCTTAACCGCTATAAAACACGTTAACTATCAAGCGATCGGTGCATTCTCGTATGAAGAGTTATTTAAAGTGGCACGGGCGCTGAGAATACCAAGAAGCGATGCGTTGAATTTGTTTCGTCGTATGGTGTTTAACCATATTGCCACCAACCATGATGATCACAGTAAAAACTTTGCCTTTATGTTGGAGGGTAATCAGTGGCGATTAACACCCGCTTACGATGTGGCCTTTAGTTACAAATCCGGAAATCCATGGGTAGAACAGCATTGGATGTCTTTGAATGAAAAGCGTATAGGACATACGCGCACGGACTTTCATGCGCTAGCAAAAGTACATCTACCACGTATCGAGAAGAAAGCGATCGACGATATCATTGATGAAGTGCTTCAAGCAGTGTCTCAATGGGACAAATTGGCAAAAGAACATGAGGTTCCAGCGCCCCTCGCCAAAACCATTCACGACAACATCAGATTAGATGCATTCTTGAAATAGCCACAGCATCAAGTGGCCGCAGCAACACAATGACGATCACTTGTTAGCGATCAATTGCAAAATAAGCTGTGTACAAACACAAAAAAGGCCAGAATCAAATTCTGGCCTTTTTTTATCGATGCCACCAAGACTTTACTGCCTTGGTGCCGCGATGGTTCGAGTGATAAAACTCGCGTTTTAAGCCGAGATGGCTTTAAAACGGAATATCGTCATCGCTGAAATCATCGGTTTCTTTAGAAGCGGTGTTGCCGCTAACGCCTTCGGTAGATGAGGACGATTCTTTCTCATTACCGGTGGAGGCGTTTTGGCTTTGGTTGCCATAGCTGTTGCCGCTATTGTTGCCGTAACCGCGCTGGCCGCTGCTGCTATTGCTGTTGCCGCCGCCGTAGTTACTATTGCCACCGCTATAGTTACCACCACTTTGGTTACTACCGCTTTGGTTGCCACCACCATAGTTGCCGCCGCCGTAGTTGCCACCTTGGTTGCCACCACCATAGTTGTTGCCACCGCCGTAGCCGCCACCTTGGTTATTACCGTATTGGTTGCCGCCACCGCCGTAACCACCACCTTGGTTGTTACCGTATTGGTTGCCACCACCGTAACCACCGCCTTGGTTGTTACCGTATTGGTTACCACCACCGCCGTAACCGCCGCCGCCTTGGTTGTTGCCATACTGGCCACGGTTGCCACGGTTTTCGTCGTATTGACCGCCGCCTTGCTGCATATTGCTGCGGCCACCCAGCATTTGGAATTCGCTAGCTACAATCTCAGTGCTGTAACGATCTTGCCCAGAAGGATCTTGCCACTTGCGGGTTTGTAATTTGCCTTCGATATAAACCTGAGAGCCTTTGTGTAAGAACTCGCCGGCCACCTCAGCCAGCTTATTGAACATAACGATACGGTGCCACTCGGTACGCTCGTTTTGTTCCCCGGTCTGCTTATCGCGCCAAACTTCACTCGTTGCTAAACGTAAATTCGTAACCGCAGCGCCCGATGCGGTAAACCGCGTTTCGGGGTCTGCGCCTAAATTACCAACTAAAATAACCTTATTGATGCCCCTTGCCATTGGCAGCACCCTTCTCCGTAATTAAACCAACAGTCTATCAAATCCCAGCCCACTCTCCATATTTTTTCGTTAAACCTGGCGCTCTAATTCTATTCAACACCCCAAAAATGGGACAGATTGACCAAATTTCACCAAAATCCTAACAAATCAGTAATCTGCAACGCTTCTAATAAACCAAACGTTCGTCTTTTTAAGGTCAAAAATTAGCCTATAAAAAGCTATTTATACTCGTAACGAAAATACCTTTCTGCGCAAAAATCTAATTCGCTCTTGACCAATCATGACTTTTGTCAGGGTGGACAAAATCCAAATAGATGATATCATTTTGATATCAAAATTAAATTAAATCACTTAACTGAGGTTGTGCCCATGATCGAAGAACGTAATATCTCGTGCAGCTCTGGCTATGTCATGTTGGCGGTTTTATTTGTGGTGTTTATCGGGCTTGCCGCGTGGGATGTGACCGCACTGCAAGCCAACCAGCCCCTTCACTTTATGGCCGGTGTTGTGGGTTTGGTTATCGCTGCGGTCATGCTGAAAGGCTTTTTCATGGTGCATCCCAACGAGGGCAAGGTATTGCAGCTGTTTGGCGCGTATCGCGGCACCTGTCACCAAACCGGCTTGCGCTGGGCGAATCCGTTTTTCTCCAAGCATCCGGTGTCGGTCAAAATCCGTAATTTCGAAAGCAGCAAGCTGAAGGTGAACGATAACTCCGGCAGCCCCATCGAAATTGCCGCCGTGGTGGTGTGGCGCGTGGTAGACACCGCCGAGGCCATGTTCGAAGTGGATAATTACGAGGAATTTGTTTCGATTCAAAGTGAATCGGCACTCAGAAATCTCGCCAGCGCTTATCCTTACGAGCACGAAAAAGAAGGCGATGTGGCCTTACGCAGCCATCCACAAGAAATTGCCAATGCGCTAAAAAAGGAAATTCAAGATCGCTTAAAACAAGCCGGTGTTGAGGTGGAAGAAGCCCGCATCAGCCACTTGGCCTACGCACCAGAAATTGCCCAAGCCATGTTGCGTCGTCAACAAGCTAACGCCATTATTGCGGCCCGTTCGCGCATTGTGGAAGGTGCCGTTGGCATGGTGGAAATGGCCTTAGAAGAGCTGAACCGGAAGAACGTGGTGGAACTCGACGAAGAACGCAAAGCTAGTATGGTGAGCAATTTACTGGTGGTGCTGTGTAGCGAAGAATCCACCCAGCCGGTGCTTAACACTGGCAGTTTGTATCAATAAAGCGATACCAAGCCATGCAGGCGGGCGCAACTCACGCCCGCCTTATCGCTTGTTTGATGATCAGTTTCAAGATCAGCCGCTTGATCTTAAGCAATGGAAGCTAGCGCTTAAGGGCGTGGCTCGCCCGTAACGGAGCCTTGATCGATGAGTAAGAAAAAAAGCTTTGCACTACGCGTAGATCCGGCCATGCACGATGCCTTGCAACGCTGGGCCGACGACGAACTCCGCAGTATTAACGCGCAAATAGAATGGGCGTTGCGCGATGCCTTGCGGCGCGCCGGGCGTTGGCCTAAAGCAGATACCACTGCAAACAACGAGGATGAGCCTCAGTCCTAAGGCACCACCACCACGGCTCAGCCCAGGTTGGCCTGCCCCAGTTTGCTGAGAAAAGCAAGGGCTTCCACCCCACCCCCCAATTCCGCTAAGCTGGCGCCTGGTTTAGCTGCCCAGCGCTAGTGATCTATCGCTGGGTTAAATGAAAATAATCAAGCGCCCTTTTGCGACAGACGGAGCCTGTTTTATGAGCCGCACCACACCTCTATTCCAGGAGCACCAACAACTCGGTGCCCAAATGGTGGAATTTGCTGGCTGGGATATGCCCATCCGCTACGATTCGCTGATGGACGAGCACCATGCCGTGCGCAACAGCGCGGGCATGTTCGATGTTTCCCACATGGCAGTGGTCGATTTACACGGCGAACGATGTCGTGACTTCCTGCGTTACTTGCTGGCCAACGATGTGGCCAAGCTGAAGCAAACCGGCCGAGCTATGTACACCTGCATGCTGAACGAAGCGGGCGGCATCATCGACGATCTCATCGTTTATTACTTCAGCGACGACTGGTATCGCTTGGTGGTTAACGCAGGCACGCGCGATGGCGACTTAGCTTGGATCAACCAACACGCGCCCAGCTTTGATGTGGCCGTGAAAGAGCGCAGCGACTTAGCTATTCTGGCCGTTCAAGGGCCCGATGCCATCACCCATTTAACCTCAGTATTAAGCCGTACCGCAGCAGCAGCGGTGAAAGAGCTCAAGCCCTTTCAAGCCTGGCACGAAGATCACTGGGCCATTGCCCGCACCGGTTACACCGGCGAAGACGGCTGTGAGGTCATTGTAGCCGCCGACGATGTGGTCCCCCTATGGCGCGAATTACTGAATAAAGGCGTGCGCCCTTGCGGATTAGGCGCGCGTGATACCTTACGCTTGGAAGCCGGCATGAATTTGTACGGCCAAGACATGGATACCGAAACCACGCCCTTAGTCAGCGCTTTAGGCTGGACCGTGGCTTGGGATCCTGAAGACCGTGACTTCATCGGTCGCGCCGCTTTAGCGCAACAACGCGCAGCGGGCACCACCCACAAACTGGTGGGCTTAATCTTGGATCAACGCAGCGTGTTGCGCAGCGGCCAAGAGGTGCAAAACAGCGACGGCGAAGTGATCGGCACCATCACCAGCGGCACGTTTGGACCCACCGTTCAACGGCCCATCGGTTTTGCCCGCATTCGCAAGGACGTGACTGAAGAATGCGTGGTCAATATCCGTGGTAAAGCACTAAAAGCACGCATTGTAAAAGCGCCATTTGTGCGCCAAGGCAAAGTGATGCCAGGCATTTTAGGTGAAGATAACGCCAGCTAAGGCCAATATTTAAGCCATTGCTTGGCGGCGCACATTGAAACGCCGACAACTTACAGCGATGCTTCGCTAGCCACTAAGTTAACGAAGCATTAACCACGGATTTAACTGGAAACGCGACCTCAACCATCGCATTTTTAGCATTAGCAATCGGTTCTGTGAGCGACCCACAGACCTTGCCGGGGAAGAAAACCAATGAGCAACATACCTTCAGATCGCCGTTTTACCGAATCCCACGAGTGGGTAGCGAAAGCCGAAGACGGTGTTTTACGCGTCGGCATTACCGATCACGCCCAAAGCAAGCTGGGTGATCTCGTTTTTGTTGAATTACCCGAAGTGGGCAGCAGCTTAAACGCTGGCGACGCCTGTGCTGTGGTGGAGTCGGTGAAAGCGGCTTCCGACATTTACGCACCGGTGGCCGGTGAAATCGTCAGCGTGAACGAAAGCCTGGCCGACGCGCCCGACGCTGTAAATAACGATGCCTACGGCGAAGGCTGGTTATTCACCATTCGCCCCAGCAACGAAGGCGATTTCGACGGCCTAATGAGCGCCGATGATTACAGCGCCAACCTGGACTAAAGCCTACAGAGGCGACGCTTGATCAGCGGCGCTTCAACCCAGGCACAAAAAAGCCCGCAGCAGCGGGCTTTTTTATTCGGTACCGGTGAACACCTTCGATTAAGGCATTAACCCACAAAGCGTAAACGATTAACCGGCAGCAGCCAGTTGCTCGATGGTTTGCGTGGTGGGCAGCTGGCCGGGCATGCGCTTAACACGCGCGCCCAACAATGCCAGTTTTTCTTCGATATTCTCGTAGCCACGGTCGATGTGGTAAACCCGGTCCACCGCGGTAACGCCTTCGGCCACAAGTCCGGCCAACACCAAGCTGGCTGAAGCGCGTAAATCGGTGGCCATAATGGGCGCACCCGATAAACGTTCCACACCACGCACACGTACCGCATTGCCCTGCACCTTCACATCGGCACCTAAGCGCTGTAGTTCAAGCACATGCATAAAACGGTTTTCGAACACGTTTTCAGTGACGATGGCTTCGCCCTCGGCAATGGTGTTTAACGCAGTGAATTGGGCTTGCATATCGGTGGGGAAGCCCGGATACGGTGCGGTGGTGATATCAACCGCGCGTGGGCGGCGACCACGCATATCGACTTCAATCCAATCTTCGCCCTGGGTCACTTGGGCACCGGCCTCTTTCAATTTATCGAGTACCGCAATCAGCGTATCGGGGCGCGCTTTTAAGGCTTTCACCCGTCCGCCGGTCATGGCTGCGGCCACTAAATAAGTGCCGGT
>JAKSCJ010000380.1 GCA_022360675.1 Lysobacterales bacterium | reverse complement strand
GGCAGGCACCGTGTGGGCCTATTATCGTAAACAGCAGGGTGTTCCTGTGGAAATTGCCATCGAGGAAGGCCGCGCAGCAGGCATGGCGGCCTCGCGCGAGGCTTGGCTGAAGCAATAACAGCCCCGTTACTCGCTAATCATAAGCTCGCTTACAAGAACAACAACCGCTATTAGATGTACTAAGGGCCCTCTCGCATGCGCTTTGCCAGAGGGCTTTTTTATTGAGTCAGTTTGCGTTTGACATTGACAGATAGTTCGGTGGGACTAGTATCACTAATCATTGGAACGATCGGTTTTGTTTGTGCATATTTTGGTTTTTCTAATATTAAAATCGGGTAATTCATACCGTCTGTTACATTTTTTTTCACAGTCTAAAGCCAAGTTTCGTTAACATACGCTAAGAGTTATGTGTGCATTGAAAATAAAAATCACATGCGAGGATAAAGATACGGGCCAGTATGGTGCTGGATCCATTTTTCCGTGATATTTATTGAGTGCTAAAGACCTAAATCTTTATGCCTTAAGTAGTAGGGATAAAGCTGTTAAGTCAACCAGTGGGGGCTGGAATAGCCGTGCTTCATTGCTCTTTAAAAGTGGTTGACGATAAACAAATAGCATAATCAAGGAGGTCAGTCATGCGAGCTGACTGGTTCACTCGTTTGCTGTTCTTACTCTTGCTTTGCTGCCAACAGGCAGTAGCGCAAGTGCCTCAGGCTAATAACTTTGCGCCGGCAGAATCGTTTCTTGGTGAACAATTCTGTTTTGGTGGCGAGTTCAGCAACACCGGGAATCCTGGCTTTGGGCCGCATTTCCAATTACAACTTCCACCTGAGTTGATTTTCGATAGTGCGATGATTTTTGGATCATCGGCCATAATTATGCCTGTTGGGGTGTTTCCCGCAGCGCCAAGTAATCAACTCATCGATCCCTTAACCAATGATCCAGTAACGGGAAATGAAGGTGACAGCCTCACCATTGTTCAGTTGCCGGTAGGTTCTGTGGTAACCGGCGGGCCCCTATTAAATGTGGAGTTCTGCCTTACTATCGACCCTGCGGCCATTGTTGGTGTGCCGCTGCCGATCAGCTTAACTCCGGTTTATCAGTTCGGTGACACCGCCACTGGCGACAACGGCCCCATCGTGGGTACGCCCGATGTAGCCAATGTGACACCCACGGTCATCCGCTTCGAGAAAACCAATACCGCGCCCGAGCAAGAGCGTGCGCCTGGCCCCACTTGGCCATATAACTATGAGTTGACGGTGGATATTGCCAATACCGCCACCATCAACCCCATCCAAATTAACGACACACTGCCCGCCAATGTTCAATACATCGGCCCAGTCAGCATTACTGGCGGTAGTGCTTGTAGTGTGACGACAGAACCCTCAACCCTGGTCCCCGGTGGCTCGGTTGGCGTGACCTGTTCCGGTAACACCGTTGGCACCACCTCCGATGCCGACGTGGTAGTGAGCTTCCCGGTACATGTGGTCGATATTCTGGACGAAACCAGCTGCGGTACGGTATTGCTTACCAATAACGCAACGCTGGATGCCACCTATCAGCCCATCGCAGGGCCGTTCCCCTTACCGCAATTAAGCGACACCTCCGATGTGGTGGCCAAGCATATTGCCGTACAAAAAGGGGCGAGCCCGAATATGGCATCGCCAGGTGACACCATCACCTATACGTTGAACTTCCAAGTGACCGATTTTGGTGACAGCAGCCGTATGGTGCTGACCGATATCATGCCCGACGGTGTGCTGTTTGATGCTCACGCCAACTTAATTGTGGGTGGTGTGCCCATGGCTATTGCGCCCGTGGTGACCCCCATCGCAGCGGGCCAAACCCAAGTGGTTTATGACATTGGCGCGGTTGCGGGTGTGATTCCGGCGAGCACGGCCATTACCCTGAGTTACACGGGTATCGTGCAGCAGTTATTCAGCGATACCGGCGAGCCTGTGTTAGCCAGCGATTCACTCACCAATAATGTGGTGGTGGATTACGATTTAGTGCAGGGCGCTTTGGCCTGTGCTG
>JAKSCJ010000462.1 GCA_022360675.1 Lysobacterales bacterium | reverse complement strand
TCCAAGGGTTTGGCTTTGTTCTATCTGGAACCCCACGACGAACAAGGCCGCTTAAACCACATTGAAGTGCTGCGCTTAAAAGACAAACTGGGCACCCGCAAGCTACCCACCGCCGAATTGTGGCTGAATGGCGTACCCGCCACACCCGTGGCAGGTTTGGAGCGCGGCGTGGCCAACATTACGCCCATGCTCAACATCACCCGCACCTGGAATGCGGTAACGGCCTCGGCCTTATTGAATCGCGGCTTTGTATTGGCTCAGTCTTACGCACGTAAACGCCGCGCCTTTGGTCAATATCTCATCGATTTACCCTTGCATCGCAGCACGCTGGCCCGACTCAGCACACTCAATGCCGCGGTCTTCCAGTTAGCCTTTTTGCAAGTGCGCTTATTGGGTCAGGCGGAACACGGCAACGAACAGGCCGCGCGTTTGATGCGCTTGGTCACACCCATCGCCAAACTGGCCACCGCTAAGCAATGCGTGGCGGGCTTAAGCGAGGTTTTGGAATGCTTCGGCGGGGCCGGTTACGTAGAAGATACCGGACTCCCCACCTTGCTACGCGATGCCCAGGTGCTGCCCATTTGGGAAGGCACGACCAATGTGTTGTCGATGGATTTACTACGCGCGCTGGCCAAACTAGGCGGCTTACAGCCACTACGCGAAGCCCTGGAACAAGATGGCGACGTGAGTCAAGAATTACTGGCAGAGTTAGCTATTGTCGAGCGTTGGCTACACGACAGCGACGATCTTCAACGCCAGGCCGGTGCACGCCATCTCGCTCTGCAACTGGCGTGGATTTTACAAGTACGCGAATTACAATTACGGGCGCAAGAAAACCCAACGCGTGCCGAATACTATTTGGCCCAAGCCCACCTGCTAAAAAGCGAGCATCGGGTTACACTACCGGCCAGTTTTCACCACGACCAACAAGTATTGAATGAGGGTTGAGCATGGATCATCTGATCGTGATTACCACCGGCGGCACCATCGATAAGGTTTATTTCGATGATCTGAGCGATTTCAAAGTGGGCGATCCGCAGATTATTCGCGTGTTCGAGCAAATGAACATCAGCTTCCGTTGGGAAGTTCGCCAGCTCATGCGCAAAGACAGTCTGCAGCTTAACGATGCCGATCGCCAACTGATTCGCGATACCATCTTGACCTCAGATGCCAAGCATTTTTTGATCACCCACGGCACCGACTCCATGGTGCAAACCGCTGCCGCCTTGGCCGATCTCGACGACCGCGTGATCATTCTCACCGGCGCATTAAATCCGGCCAGCTTCATCGGCTCCGATGCCATGTTCAACATCGGCTCAGCAATAACCGCAGTGCAAATCCTGCCTCCCGGGGTCTATATCACCATGAACGGCCAGATATTCGATCATGATAAGGTCAGCAAAGATGTCGCCCAGGGGCGTTTCGTGTCACACTGATATTCTATTGAGGTGAGGGTATGACTATGAAAAGAATAATTATCCAGATTGGCTCCATTGGCATTGCGACTGCCTTGCTGGTCGGTTGCG
>JAKSCJ010000196.1 GCA_022360675.1 Lysobacterales bacterium | reverse complement strand
TTGGCCTTGGTCCGGCTTTTTGTCGTAAAACGACCTGCTGTTTGCGTTGGCTTTATCGCTTGGTAAAGCGTTAGCTTTAAACCTTGTTATTCACTCGCCATGCCATGTCTCGTGATGATCAAGGCGTTGTTCATTGCCATTGCGCTCACGAAACCCATCCATTATTTATTCTTTTTTGTTAATTTTCTAATTTAATCATGCTAGACCTAATAAATCGACACTGAGTTCCCTACAATTCTTAAAAAAATGTGTCCATCTTTACGCCTACTTAGCAAGTATCGCTTAATCCAATCATTAAGCTTACCCACTAAGCCCACATAACTATGGGCGATACGCTGACGCAACGCCCATATCTATATTCGCGCTCACTAATGTCATGCTGGCGCTTTTGCCGGTGAGGCCGCGCCACATTTAGAAATATAACCTAGCTGCTCAGAGAAGCCAATTAACCGGAAAAATGTTCGATCGTAAATTGGGAGATTTTCTTTGCCGCCCGGCGAAATACCTTTTGAATACCGCCCAAATCGGTACCTTCGACATTGGCATCGGTAACGATTTTTCCTAATAGGTTGCCTTCGGCATCCAAAAATTCAGTTTCAACCACTAAGCCACCTTCGCCCCAGTTCGTCACACCCACCGATAAATAACGTTTAAAGCGATTTCCCTCGTTAAAATTTACAAAGCGATAACGCAAAGTGAGCGAATCCCTCCCCCCTAGGGCAAAGCGTTCACCCAGGTAATCGTTTAACTCATCTTCAAAGTAGTCTTTCAGTTCGGTTTCCATCGCAGCCGAAGTAGCGGCTTCGACATAGAGCACCGAGGAAAAACGCTCACCACGGGCCACCGGATCGAGCACAATATTGCTCGAGCTACCACAACCCACCAGGCCCAAAGCCAATAGCCCCAAAATCCAATCGCGTCGCTTCATTTGTTCCCTCCTGCTTGATGCGGCCCGCCGATACGGCATTGTGATTGATGTTGTTTTTTGAATGATAAATCCGCTATCCATCATAACCGAATTGCCCAAGCCCGCCGACGACATCCAGCGATATAGACACTTCAGCCTTGCCGCTTCAGCACAACTTATGGACCTTGCCCCATTTTTGTTGGCCCGCTCCAACCGGCTTACTCGAGTCGATCTATTGTTTGGCCAAAATACGATCTAAGCCATCGGCAAATGCCTTGCGGTCGCTTTGGCTTAAAGGCGGTGGCCCACCGGTTTGCACGCCGCTGGAGCGCAACGTTTCCATGAAATCGCGAATATTCAGGCGTGCTTTGATGTTTTCGGTGGTTAAGCGCTCGCCGCGGGGGCTGAGTACCAGCGCCTGCTTTTCGATCACGTCGCTGGCCAAGGGAATATCGGCGGTAATCACCAAATCACCCTCGGCGACTCGGCGTACGATCTCGTTATCGGCCTCATCAATGCCCGAGGACACCTGTAGCGCGCTGATCAAGGGCGAGGGTGGCACGGGAATCGCCTGATTGGCCACAAACACCAAAGCGGTTTGTGTGCGCTCAGCAGCACGACACAAGATTTCTTTAATTACCTTTGGGCAGGCATCGGCATCAACCCAAATTTTCATTCATCACCTCAAGATAAGACCGATCATTTCAGCCAAAAAAGAAACCCACCAGTGCGGCACACTGATGGGTTTTTGTATCACCACTCGTTGTTCGACATCGGCCATATCGTGCCTGCTGCACGAGCGCCTGTGGCGAACAACAGTTAGGATTTTTTCTTCGGAATGTAGAGATCTGTCAAGCTTCCTACAGCAGCTTCGGCAGCAAAGGCCACGGTTTCCGACAAAGTGGGATGCGGATGTACAGTTAAACCGATATCGTGGGCATCGGCGCCCATTTCGATGGCAAAACCCACCTCAGCAATAAGATCACCCGCGTTGGGGCCAACAATGCCTGCGCCTAAAATTTTGTGAGTTTTGGGCTCCACCAATAATTTACTGAAGCCTTCATCACGGCCCATACCCAAGGAACGGCCACTGGCTGCCCAAGGGAACTTGGCCACTTCGTAATCGATACCTTCAGCCTTAGCCTGGGTTTCAGTCAGACCGACCCAAGCGATTTCAGGGTCGGTATAGGCCACCGAGGGAATCACTTTGGCGTCGAAAGCACTGTTCTCGCCCGCACACACTTCAGCCGCCACTTTACCCTCGTGGGTGGCTTTGTGCGCCAACATGGGCTGACCGACGATATCGCCGATGGCGAAGATATGCGGCACATTGGTGCGCATTTGGTGATCCACATCGATAAACCCACGATCGGTCACCGCTACACCGGCGGCATCAGCGTTAATCAAAGCCCCGTTTGGTTTACGACCCACCGCCACTAATACACGGTCGAACAGCTGGGGTTCGGGCGCTTTATCGCCACCGAACTGAACCAAGATGCCCTCGTCTTTGGCTTGCATGGCTTCCACTTTAACGCCCAAGAGGAAATCGCCATGGCGACCTAAGCGTTTTTGCAATGGACGCACTAAATCGGGATCAGCACCGGGCATGAGCTGTGGAGTCAGCTCCACCACCGTTACATGGCAGCCCAAACCGGCATAGACCGTGGCCATTTCTAAACCGATAATGCCACCGCCAATCACCAATAGGCGCTTGGGCACATCGGCCAAGGCCAAGGCTCCGGTGGAATCCATAATGCGTGGATCCTGTGGGAACGCGGGAATATGCACCGGCTCAGAACCGGCGGCAATAATGGCGTGTTTAAAGCGAATATGGCGCGTGCCCTCAGCACCTTCTACTGCAATGGTCTGGGCATCGACAAAGCGCCCATAGCCGTTGGCCACTTCCACTTTGCGTTGCTTGGCTAAGCCTTCCAAACCTTTGGTCAGGCGGCCCACTACGCTGTCTTTCCAGCTGCGCAGGGCATCGAGATCAATTTCGGGTTGACCGAAACGCACCCCGTGTTGAGCCATGGCGGCGGCTTCGTCGATCACTTTCGCGGTGTGCAGCAACGCTTTGGACGGAATACAGCCCACGTTCAAACACACACCGCCCAAACGGTCGTCGCGCTCCACTAAGATCACTTTTTGATTTAAATCGGCGGCACGAAAAGCGGCGGTGTAACCGCCGGGGCCAGCGCCTAATACCAACACATCACAGTCGTAATCGGCATTGTCGTCAGCCTCCACCGGAGCTGCCGCCGTGGCTGCTGGTGCCGCTTCAGTCATCGCAGCGTCAGCAGTTTCAGGCGCGCTCTCAGCGGGGTTGCTAGCCTCTGCTGCCGCCGTTTCCACCACGGCAACCACGTCGCCGGTGGTGAGCATATCGCCCACTTTGGCTTTTAATTCCACAATGGTGCCAGCACTGCTAGCGGGAATTTCCATCGTGGCTTTTTCGCTTTCCAAGGTCAGGAGGGACTGTTCCTGTTCCACCTCGTCGCCCACGTTCACTAACACTTCAATGACGGGGATTGCGTCGAAATCGCCCAGATCGGGAACGCGTAGTTCCGTACGGCTCATGATTGTCGCTCCTGTGATCAATATTGGCGCAGAATCAGCGTACGATCGCGCTGCACCATCTCTAATTCACGTAAAAAATTCATGCCCAGAAGAATCTCATTCTCCAGGCCGGGTTGAATGGTGGCGCTGATATCGCGCTGCACGATGGGGCCTAAACGCACCTCATCGAGTCGAGTTAAATAGCCGGTGGCTTCACCGTTGGCGGTGATCACGCTCACCGCCGGGCCACGACGTAAACCCATGGATTGCGCCATGGATTCGGGAATGGCAATACTGCTGGCACCGGTATCGACCACGAACGGAACCGTGTAGCCATTAATTTCGCCTGCCACGCCGTAATGGCCTAGTCGGTCCTGCTTTAAGGTCACCTCGGCCACACCGCCATCAAAGCTGCTGTCGTAGCTTCGATTAGGATTATCGCGCCGTGCTTCAAGCCATGAAAAACCCGCCACTAAAACCACCAAAACCAATAACCACAGCATGACCACCGCATAACGCCTGGGGGCTGCGGGGGGCTCGGGTGGTGGTGGTATCGATGGCTGTGGGTTCATAACGGTGCTTTTCGGTACTTAACTAATAACGATTTGATAGTCGAAGGTTCCTAGCAAAGGCCAGGCATACAGAGCGGCTCCACTGAGGAAGACGAGAAAATACAGCCAGGTAAAAAAATGGCGTGTGAAAAAAACCAGCTGCTCAAAGGCTCGCATCAACCAAAACAAGGTGATGGCCGCCAGCAAGGCACGCCCGAGATTGCTGGTAATTAAATCCTCGGGAAACAAAAAAGATAGCGTGGCAAAAACCACAAACACATAGCTCAAACGAAGATTCAACACCTGAAAAATACCCCGATTGATGGGGTGTAACCGTTCCAATTGTTCGCGCCAGCGGAACAGCTTCCAGAACATTAAATGAAATAAGGCCAGTGCGACATGAAAAAGGCCGCCGGCCTGTACCCAAAGAATGGCTGTGCTTGATTCCATGGTGTTGTCCGTTGTTATGTGCACAATCGAGACGCGCTCTATGCGTCTCGATTGTTGCTGGTTTTTTTAAGCTAGTGCGTTGCCTTTCTGGTCGAATGCTTCACCAAGCTGGCCGTCCTGGCCATTTTTAGCAAAAACTGCGGGCGCTTACAGCATCACGCGGCGGAAATCTTCCAGCCGTGTCGCTAAGAACCGAGTAAAGCGTGCGGCGTCGGCGCCATCGATCACTCGATGGTCATACGATAACGACAACGGCAGCATTAAGCGGGGATCAAAGCCCTCACCATCCCAAACCGGTTTCATGCTCGAGCGAGACACACCCAAAATTGCCACTTCAGGGGCATTAATAATGGGCGTAAAGCCGGTGCCGCCAATGCCACCTAAGCTGGAAATAGAGAAGCAACCGCCTTGCATTTCCTTCGGTGCTAACTTGCCATCGCGTGCTTTGCCGCTTAACACTGTCAGTTCTTGTGCTAATTCCAGCAGGCTCTTTTGATCGCAATCGCGAATCACCGGAACCACCAGGCCATTGGGTGTATCCACGGCAATGCCGATGTGGAAATAGTTTTTGTACACCAAAGACTCGCCATCGGCGGCCAATGAGGCATTGAAGTGCGGGAACTGTTTTAACGCTGCCACACAAGATTTAATCAAGAACACCAACAGGGTTAAACGGGTGCCTTGCTCACGCGCCATGGCGTCGTGCGCTTTACGGAACCCTTCTAAGTCGGTGATATCGGCTTCGTCGTGCTGGGTCACATGAGGAATGCTGACCCAGTTACGATGCAAGTTGGCACCAGATAATTTCTGAATGCGTGATAAAGGACGGGTTTCGACATCACCAAACTTGCTGAAGTCCACCTGGGGTGCAGCCGCCACCGCCAAACCAGCGCCTGATGTTGCCGGCATGTCTTTGCTGCGATTCAATTCTTGTTTAATTAAACCGTGTACATCATCGTGGGTAATACGGCCTTTGCGACCTGTGCCTTCCACCTGATTTAAATCTAAGCTCAATTCGCGTGCTAAACGACGCACACTGGGGCTGGCGTGGATAGAACCACTGAACTCGGGCACCGGCTGATGACTGTTCGAACCGCTTGCTGCGGGTGCAGCGGCTTGTTCTGGAGCCGCGCTTTCCGGAGCCGATTCCGCAGCTGCTGGTGCTTCTTCAGGCTCGGCTTCAGTGGCAGGCGCTTCCGCTGCCGCTTCACCAGCGACCTGCTTTAGATCTACCACGATATGGCCTTCGGAAACTTTATCGCCCACGCTCACGTGAACCGCATCGACAACACCCGCCGCCGGAGACGGCACTTCCATGGTGGCTTTGTCAGTTTCCAAGGTCAGTAAAGG
>JAKSCJ010000025.1 GCA_022360675.1 Lysobacterales bacterium | reverse complement strand
TTATTCTTGGCAGGTCTTTTGCCTGCCGCCTTGATGGTGGTTTTGCTTGGTATCTGGTCGGCACGGGTTCCGCGCGAAAAACAAGAAGACAAAGTGCGTCCAGCCCTCGGTGCCAGCCTGCGCGCTGCGGTATGGGAATTGCCGTTGCCCATTGTGGTTTTGGGTGGTATTTACGGTGGTTGGTTGCTTGTTTCAGAGGCTGCAGTGGTAACAGCCGCTTGGGCTTTGATTGTTAGCAGCATCATCAAACGTGAAGTTCCGTTACGGAAACTTCCTTCAGTGATTGTGGAGTCCATGACACTGGTAGGGGCAATTTTCGTCATCCTTGGTGTTTCACTGGCATCGACCAATTTCTTAATTGATCAAGAAGTGCCCACTCAGCTCTTTGAGTTTATTCAATCGAAAGTGGACAACCGCTGGGTATTCCTCATTCTGTTGAATATCTTCTTGCTGGTATTAGGCATGTTGTTGGATATTTTCTCAGCGCTGGTGTTGATTGTTCCAATTTTGTTGCCAGTGGCCATTCAGTTTGGTATTCACCCAGTGCATCTGGGGATTATTTTCCTGGCGAATATGCAAATTGGCTACTTTACACCGCCTGTGGGCATGAATCTGTTTATCAGCAGTTACCGCTTTGATAAACCTATCTTGAATGTTTATCGGGCCACGGTGCCGTTTTTCTTCATTTTGCTCTTGGCTTTGATCATTATTACGTACTGGCCTTGGCTGAGCTTGGCATTTATCGACGGCGCTTAGAATTACCAAGCGCCGATTGAGTAGGGCAGGGAAGCCTAATGATCGCAATACCGCACTGGCACCCCATGTTTGTGCATTTCACCATCGGCTTGTTGATCGGTGGCGCTCTGTTTTTATTACTCTCGAATCACCTAGCTGTTGAGCAGTGGCGATTACCATTACGCCATTCTGGGCTCTTGACCCTGGCTTTAGGTTTTATTGCCACCATCGCGACGGTCATCAGTGGTTGGGTGGCTTTTTACACCGTTGAGACCACGCCAGAATCTTACTTGGCGATGAAAGACCACATGACTTGGGCGATGCTCACACTCATCACATTCTTCGCTGGTGTTCTCTATGGTTTGTATCGCTATGCGGCTGGTCGATCTAGCCTTGGGGCGCCACTTTCCCCATTTTTAATCGCATTGTGCATTATTCTTATCGTCACAGCTTACAAAGGTGGACGGTTAGTCTTTCATTTCGGTTTGGGCATCGCTCAGTAATTGATGTTTGAAAATAACAAGTATTATGTCAAGTCAAGCCTTTCCTTCTGCACTTTTCTGTGGGGTAGGGGAGGGGGTATTCACAACCCTCTTGTAAGTTGCTTAGTCAGCGCTATCGCTTCATTGCTTTCTAAGCGCTTTTACGCCGCGATTCATTTCAGCGTTTCTAGACAGTGCTCATTACTTCCGTTAAATACTGCCATGGTGTGCTTGAGCGTGCTTCTCAACGCTCAAAATCTTTGCCACATCTCTACACCCACCTTCAACTACCAATAACACCTTCCACTTCTTCATAGCTTAATGCCTTGCTGTTTGCGCTAGCACGTGGCTATGTATGGCATTTCATATGAAACCCATATGGGTCTTAATATTTTTCAGGTGGACCGCTAAAAATTTTATTAATAGACAATAACTATGGCCGTTAAAAGGCTGTTTTATTTATCATAGTTATTGACTATGAGCAATGAAAATCAGTAACTTATAAAAATAAGTTGATAACATGGTTTAAATGATAATGTCCTTTATTCTAAATTTGAGTGCGATCTTCACCTCTAACGAGAAGTGAGGCACCTAAATGAGTGTTGCTTTTAATGTGCGCTATGTAGTTTTGTTACATTATCGAAATTAACAATGTTAATCATTGCTTGTATGATCGAAAACGAGAAGTAATGATCTACTTCTTGCTGCTCAGTCTGGGTACGCTCGAATGCGGGTGAGTTTTAATGATGAGTCTCGTGGCCAATCGTGGTCGTGGAGTGCTAAATCTCGAGTTGTGATCGGAGCTTACTCCCGTAACTTTTGGTTTTCGGAGTATGCTTAAGTAGTTTTAAGCAGGCGTGGAAAGTTGTTGGTGCGGCGGACTTGCGAAAAATAACGTAACGAAGATTATGTTAAATGCTATAACCCTCAAGCCCACCAACCACACCGTTTGTATCCTTAACCGTCAGCAGAAGGGTAGGGGTATGTGGCTGTGAGTGGTGCTCATGTTCAAGCACTTCACTAAGGTGTTTGAACAATAAAGCCGATGACAAAGGCGTTGGCCAAGTCCACAAAAAAAGCAGCGACTAGAGGCAAGATAATTAAGGCAGTGGGTGCATGGCCGTGGGATTTGGTCACGGCGGTCATATTAGCAATGGCTGTGGGTGTGGCGCCCAGTGCAAAACCGCCAAAACCTGCGCTTAAGACGGCCGCCTGGTAGTTTTTGCCCATAAGCGGAAATAACACCAACACGATAAAAGCGACGGCACCCAGAAGCTGTGCAAATAATATGAGTAATAATGGTGTTGCAAGCTCTGCTATGGCCCACAGTTGCATGCTCATTAATGACATGGTCAAAAATAAGCTCAGGGAGAAATCGGAAACAATAGCCAGCGAGCGGGTGCGCGCCGGCCATGGAATGTTAGGAAAGAAGTGGGGCAGGGTGTTTGAAAACAAAATGCCACAAAGCAAGCAACTAACGAAAAGCGGGAGTTTTAATCCCCAGGCGGTGAGGCCAAGATTTACGGCGTATCCCACAATAATGCAGATATGCAAAACTAAAATAACCGCCATGAAGTTGATATGGTTAATGGCATCGCGAGGCCCGTGGTCGTAATGCAAGCCCACCACCGGTTTAGCGTTTTTATGCCCGGAAAGCTTGTGTTTTTTCAATAAAAACTGAGCGATAGGGCCGCCCACGAGGCTAGCCAGAACCAACCCTAATGTAGCCGCAGCCACGCCAATTTCTAAGGCTTTCTCGATACCAAGCTGCTCAAATTGCGGTGCCCATGCAATGCTAGTGCCGTGCCCACCAATTAAAGAAGCCGAACCCACCAGCACTCCGAGACGTGAGGGCAGGCCAAGCAGAGCAGCAGAAGCGATACCGATGAAATTCTGTAAAACGATATAGGTGAGTGTTAAAATAGTTAATATTATTAACGGTTTACCTCCTTTCAATACATCTGAGAAGCGTGCATTGATCCCAATCGCAGTAAAGAAGTAAACCAAAAGCTGGTCGCGTGCAGAGAGGTCGAAGGTAATCTCTTTACCTGTAAAAATATACAGCAAATATAATATTGCAGCCGACAATATGCCGCCGGTAACGGCTTCGGGAATGTTGAAGCGGCGCAGTAATAGCACTTTTTTTGTGATGATCACGCCAGCAAAAAATACGATAATACCCAGTGTGTAAGCGAGAAAACTATCAACGGTAAAGTTATTCATACAAGCGATAAACAGGTCTTTTAGGTGCTTAGTTTAACTCTGACTTGGGACGTGTTCTCCAGAGTTTTGAATAATTAATTCGTAACGTATATTATGTTAAATTATAGATCAGTAATTTACCCACTAGTACACGCTTTTATACAACGCAAGTCCCAGTATCTAACATAGTAATCAGGGTCGTTGCTTATCGATTCTATCTACTGTTTAAAGATACAGTTAATTAGGCCAATAGATGTTTTAATTTTGAGCGCTTTTAGTGCCTTTACTAATAAAAATCCATGGTAGGCTAGGGCTTTAGTGATCTGTCCCTATGGCCCTATTTATTAGCGGCACTTATCGCTTTATTTACATATTAGGGATTACCTTATACAGATCACAGCGGAGATGCCACAGGGCTAGCACACCCGCGATCTATGCTCTGGGGCGATCCAAAATATAATCCAGCACCTGCCTTTATTTTCTACCCGCAGAAAATCATGGCGCCAAATCCAACAAAACAACCACCAGGATGTGGCAATAACAATGGATAAAGCCTCAAATAAAACCATTACGGCCTCGTTCGTAATGCCTTATGAGTATCCTGTTTGCTTTACTCGGGATGCGTTTTCGCCTGAAAACCCCGAATTATCCCGTTTACTCAACCTGAGACATTCTCACGCTCTTGTTTTTGTGGTCATCGATCAAGGTATTGTCGAGTCCAAACCGGGAATTATCGATCAGATTCAGCAGTATTTCTCCCATCATAAAGATCAATGCCGTCTTGCTGGCACACCATATTTGCTAGAGGGCGGAGAAAGCGCAAAGAAGCAGTCGCAAATTGATGCCCTACATCAAGCAATGCTAAAGCAGCATATCGACCGCCATTGCGTAGTGCTTGCGATTGGCGGCGGAGCTGTGCTCGATGCTGTTGGCTTTGCGTGCTCCACATTCCACCGGGGTGTTCCCATTTTACGAATGCCCAGCACGGTTCTGGCACAAAACGATGCCGGAGTTGGCGTAAAAAATGGTATTAACGCCTATTGCACCAAAAATCTTATCGGCTGTTTTGGCCCACCGCTGGCGGTTTTAAACGATAGCTATTTGCTGGAAACACTATCAGCTCGAGATCGCAGGGCGGGGCTGGCCGAAGCCGTAAAAGTGGCCACCATTCGCAGTGCAGATTTCTTTTCCTGGTTAGAATCTCATGTCGAAAAACTCGCCACTTTTGAAACGCTAGCCAGTGAATATGCCATTGAAGAGTGCGCACGCTTACATTTACGCCAAATTACTGGCGCCGGGGACCCATTCGAGCAGGGCAGTGCACGTCCACTAGACTATGGCCATTGGAGTGCGCATCGCTTAGAGGGCTTAAGCCAATATCAGCTTCGACATGGAGAAGCGGTGGCCATCGGTATGGCCTTAGATGCTTTGTATGCTGTTGAAATTGAAATACTTTCTGAATCGGAATGTAATCGTCTGCTGAGCCTTTTAGCCAATCTTGGTTTCGATTTATGGCACGATACCATCGAGCTATGCAGCACATCGGGAGCGTGGCTATTGTGGGTTGGGCTCGAAGAGTTTCGCGAGCACTTAGGCGGAGCACTTTGTATTACCTTATTGACTTCAATGGGACAGGCGATCGAGGTTAACCATATTGATCAAAGTGCGCTACAACGCGCTGTTTCTGCATTAAAAAAACGCTGCGTTGAGCAACTTCAAGAGCAAGCAAACCTTGCCAAGAGCATTTGCCATGCAGCTTAAATCTTGGCTGCTATTAGGTCGGGTATCCAATCTTCCGACAGTCTGGTCTAACGTGTTGGCTGCCGCTTTAGTTGCACGCCAGTGCTTAGCTGAACCAGGTCTGTCTTATTCCGCATTAACTTGGGTCGGCGCACTCTTAAGTTTGTCGATGATGTATCTCGGTGGAATGTTCTTAAACGATGCTTTTGACGTTCAATGGGATCGAGAAAACAACAATCCGAGACCATTAGTTACCGGCGAAATACCGGTGCGGCAAGCTTGGACACTAGGTTTGGGCTTACTCACCTTAGGCGTGGCACTCTCAAGCTACACCCAATTAATGAGTCAAAACACAGGCATAAGTGCTTGGTGTGCAGGTACTGCATTAGCCGTGGTGATTCTGAGTTACAACGGTGTGCATAAACGCTTTAAGCACAGCGCTTTTCTCATGGGTCTGTGCCGAATGGGCGTGTATGTGGTGGCGGCCATTTTGCTGGCCGAGCTCAGTTGGTTATTCCTGCTAGCGGCGGTTTCTCTATGCTTCTATATCGCCAGCATTACTTACATTGCCCGGGGCGAGCATCAAAATGCCTTGTTGAATAAATGGCCTTTACTGTTGCTCTTTTTCCCTTTATTTAGCGCTTATTATTTGGCATCACGATTCAATTCAATAGGCGTGTATTTTATTCTCTTTTCTGTGTTTTTTACCGCGATTATTACTCAGCGTGCCCATGTACTGATGAAAGGTACACTCCCGGTAAAAGCAGCGGTTGGGGCATTATTGGCCGGAATTCCACTGGTTGATGGTTTGTTATTGGCCAGTGCTTCTGCTTGGTGGCCTGCGCTGGCTTGTGTTGTTCTATTTTTCTGTCTGCCTTATTTGCATCGCTGGGTGACACCCACTTAAATCAGGAACAAAAAACGAAGTCAGGAATTTCGACTATGGACGATCGAGCTGGAATCACCCATTTACTACTGCCGCTCTGGCAACAATTGAGCCCAGAGTTCGGTGAAAAGCTACGGCAAGCACAAGCTGAACTTACCGAAGCCCAAGATCAAACACAGCAGTGGAATCTCTATTTCCGCTTCAGTGCAAAGCTTGCTCGACTTAGCGGTAAGAAAGCGCTGGAAAATACCCACTGGCGCTGCGACCAACTCATTCGTCTGCAGTTAATCCAAATTTTGGCGCTAACGAACGGTAGATGGCCATCCGCACGGGAAGAACGTGGCTGTTTAAATCACTGGGTTCCAGCCTTATTCCAGCAATCGGATACCGAGGAAAAGATCGTTCTACTGAAGGCATTGCCTTATTTGGATACCGATGGCCAATTAGTACCCTTTAGCTTACTGGCTAGTCGAACCAACGACCCTAAGCTGTTTTCTGGCTTGTTGCTTAACAATGATTACGCCATTACCCACTTCGATACCAAAGGTTTCCACCAGATATTACTGAAAGCCTTGTTCATGGATTTGGATATTTCCCAAGTATCTGGGCTTAGTCGCCGATTAAATGCTGAGCTATCGCAACTGGCTATAGATTTAGTGATGGAGCGGGTTTACGCCAACCGTAAACCGCCCCCAAGTATCTGGCTGGCCATTCGGGGCTGTGATATGGATGCGGCTTTTCGCACCACCTACTTGGGTTTTTTGGCCGCTAACGAAGAAAACTGTCGTTATTACAGTGCTTTGGCGTTATTACTTAATGGTGTTGATGGGTTTGATGAACGATTAACTCAACAACTCCAGCAACAGATCAAACACGAGCCCAGCGAACTGATACGGCAAACCCAGCACTGTTTATTACAGCACTTATTATTCCACTTGGGATGCGAGGACCAGCAAGTGAATCCCATTGAAGCCAGCAGCTAAAACACAATAGCGCGGCATGAACTTTGTTTAAGGATTTTTAGTTAACTATGCAGTACTTCGACCCTCATATTCACATGGTTTCGCGTACCACCGACGATTATCAACGTATGTACGCATCGGGAATTGTTGGCATTATTGAGCCCGCCTTTTGGCAAGGCCAGGTGCGCACTTCGGTGGGTAGCTTTGTCGATTATTTTGATTCTTTAATCGGCTGGGAACGTTTTCGGGCCAGTCAGTTTGGGATCCATCACTTTTGCACCATCGGCTTAAATCCTAAAGAAGCCAACGATATCGCTATGGCTGAAGAGGTGATGAAAATCATGCCGCGATTTCTGGTGAAAGAGGGTGTGGTGGCTGTGGGTGAAATCGGATACGACGACATCACCCCGCAAGAAGAGCGCTTTTTAGCCGAGCAAATGCAGCTTGCCATCGAACACGAACTTCCGGTACTGATCCATACGCCGCATCGCGACAAAATTGGTGGCACAAAGCGCACTCTGGAGTTGGTCAAAGAAGTAGGAATTGCCGAGGAAATGGTGGTGATCGATCATCTCAACGAGCAAACCTTGCCCATGGTTATGGATAGCGGCTGTTGGCGTGGACATTCCATTTATCCCGATACCAAGATGTCGGAAGACCGTATGGTCGCTTTACTCAAACAATACGGCACAGAAAAAATGATCGTTAACAGCGCCGCCGACTGGGGCGTGAGCGATCCATTGAAGGTGCCAAAAACGGGTAGGGCAATGAAAGAGGCCGGGTTTAGCGAAGCCGATATCGAAAAAGTGCTCTTCAACAATCCCATCGAATTCTTTGCCCAAAGTGGTCGGATCAGTCGCGAACAGGTCAGCGAGCGCATTAAAGTCGACCAAACGAAACTGTGGCAAAACAATTCAGCATTACGTGGGCAAGAGCCCATTGTGGAATGCTAAAGCATGATGCCCAACGCTCATCAGTCAACAGTAATGAACGCTCCGTTCACCAATGGCGGCGCGATGAGCTAAGTTACTGTAGCAATGTTCATTCGGGCGAATCGCTGCACGAAGTCAGCGAGAATATTGCTCAATACAGTGTAGGTGTGCGCCAACGGCGCCACTTACCGCTGATGCACACAGGGCTGTGGTTAAGCGCCCTGGCTGCGCAAGCGCTACAAAATCCCAAATCGCTACAGGCCTTTAAAGACCATTTAAACCAGCATGGAATCGCGTTAAGCAGCTTAAATGGCTTCCCCTACGGTAATTTTCACCAACAACAAGTGAAAGCCAAGGTCTATCTTCCAGATTGGTCCATGCCTCAACGCTTGTCGTATACCCAAAAACTCGCAAAAATCCTCGCCTTTTGCCTTCCCGAGGCTTGCCATCGCGGCACGATCTCCACTTTACCGCTGGGATATCGGTCATATTGGAGCGTTGAAAAACAACAGCAAGCGCTACAACACCTGCTTGTTTTGAACGATTTTCTTCATCAGCTCTATCTGGAAAACGGCCGCTCCATTTTAATCTGTATTGAAATGGAGCCCGATTGTGTTATTGATAAAACTGATGATTTAATTCTATTTTTCAATCAGTTCCAATCGCTACTTCAGAAACGACATCCCAACCAACCCTGCTATTTAGCTTCTTGCTTCGATGTGTGCCACCAGGCAGTAATGTTTGAATCTACTCAGCGTTCGCTCGAGCAAATACTCAACGCTGAGATTGAAGTGGGCAAGATTCAGCTATCCAGCGCATTGCGCTTACAACGCCCTCCGCAGCTAGAAGATGCAACGCTGATCGACCTTGTATCTCAGTTTTCAGAACCGCGCTACTTACATCAAGTACAAGTCAAAGACGCTGAAAAAACCAGCCGCTTTAGTGATTTATCGGATGCCTTAGGTCGGCAGAACCGGGAGCATTCAGACAGCAGAAGTGAAGAGGAATGGAGGATTCATTTTCATGTGCCGATTCACGAAACCCGCTTAGCTGAAGATTTACTAAGTACCACCCAAGCGCAGCTGTTAGAAACCTTCGATCAATTGGCACTCTGGCCTGGCGATAGGTGCAAGCCATTTTTGGAGGTCGAAACCTACACTTGGCAAGTGCTACCGAAGCAGCTACAACCGCAAAACCCTGAACAACTCATGGATGAAATAAGTAAAGAAATCCAATGGGTTGAACAACAACTTAAAAAAAGAGCATTACTTAGCAATGAGCCGTGAAGCTATGTCGAACTCTGTTGTCGTGATCAATATTGTTGGCCTCACCCAGGCACTCATAGGTGAGCACACACCCAATCTAATGCAGCTCGCCAAGCAAGGAACATGCCGAAATATGCGGGGAGTATTTCCGGCAGTAACCACAACAGCACAATCCAGCATGCTCACCGGACGGCTTCCCGCCGAACATGGCATAGTGGGAAATGGTTGGTATTTTCGTGATCAAGCCGAAGTTCGTTTTTGGCTGCAACCCAATCAACTGGTTCAAGGTGAGAAGGTTTGGCACCACTTAAAACGTGAACATGAGAACTTCAGCACTTCCATGTTGTTTTGGTGGTACAACATGTACGCCGATGTTGAACATTCCATAACACCACGCCCCCATTACCCAGCCGATGGCTCGAAGGTGATGGATCTCTATTCCGATCCAGTGGGTTTACATCAATCCATCGAGTCTCGCATTGGCATTTTTCCTTTTTTCAATTTCTGGGGGCCTGCTTCCGATATCCGCTCCAGCCGCTGGATTGTCGACTGCGCTATCGACGAATACAAACTACATCGGCCAAATCTGCAACTCGTATACTTACCTCATCTTGACTACAACTTGCAGCGATTAGGCCCGAATCACCCAGATATAGCCCAAGATTTAACGGCAGTTGATCACGAAGCGGGCCGCTTAATCGATTTCGCATTAGAGCAGGGCGCCGATGTGGTGGTGGTTTCCGAATACGGCATCAGCCCGGTTTCGCGCTCCATCTCAGTCAATCAAATTCTGCGCGAGGCCGGCTACTTAAAGGTTCGTGAATCGGTAACTTGGGAATTACTCGACCCAGGGGCCAGCCGTGCCTTCGCCGTGGCCGATCACCAGTGCGCACACGTTTATATACA
>JAKSCJ010000423.1 GCA_022360675.1 Lysobacterales bacterium | reverse complement strand
TTTCGCCGATCTCCAGCTCGTTAACCACTTTGCGTACTTCTTCCACTTCAAAAGCTAATTGACCAGCCAGCTCGATTTTTCTCTCTTCACTAACGGTGCCGATAAGTAATACTAATCCGTTGTGGCTGATGACTTTAATGCGATCGGTGCTAGAGCCGAATAGTTTTTCGTCGTTTTCGATGTAGCCGAAGATGTTATCGGTCACCGCTATTTCGACGGTTTGGTCGTCGATCACCGTGCCGAAACTACGGCGATCGTGAACCGCATTGGCAGTGGCGGCACCCGCGCCAACGGCGGCCACAATACAGCCACTAAGAATCGGTGTGCTTAATGCCAATAGCAGCAGTAATGAGGGTCGAATGGAAAAAATCATGCTTAAGCTCCTGTCCAGCTCAAGTCGAAAGCGTTAGGAATCCAATGGATCTTGGCTTCGGTCAGCTTACCTTCAACGCAAATCACATCGAAACGGCAAGCCTGTTGAGTGGGTATTTTATAGCGCAGCAGAAATTCGCTGGCGGCGCTAATCAATTTTTTTTGTTTGGCTACCGTCACAGACGCAAGGGCGCCCCCATAGTTCCCGCTGCGACGATAGCGGACTTCGATAAACACCAAGTACGCCTGATGGCGCATGATGAGATCGATCTCTCCGCGCCGGGCGCGGTAGTTTTTTTGCACGAGATTTAAGCCGTGCTGTAGCAAGTAACGTTCAGCGGCTCGCTCAGCTAAAGCACCCGCCTGCAAGTGCGAGGCTTGTTGCTGGGTTTGCTTGTTCCGCCAAATCATTGAGCGCGAGCGTCCATGATGACGCGCTTAGAGTTAAACATTTGTTGCCGTAGACTGCTTGCGTAGGGTTTACTTTATGAACCTGGGTTAGCGGCGTCATCGGTTTGGCTGGCAGCAGGTGACATGGCCTCAACGCGGCCGTCGACAAACTGCTGTGCTTGCAACTGGCGTAACACTAAACCTTGTGCATCCACGCTTAATTGGCCATGGGCACCTTGCAGCCGTGCTGCGGGATCGTTTTGCAGGAAATTCAAATAAGGCAGTACCGCCATCACATCCATTCCTAATGCAAACAAACGTGCACTGCCCGCGCTATCGAGTTGGGCGAACCATTGGCGCAGCTGTGATTTTGCTGGCTGTTGCTGGCCTTGATCGAGTAACCAGGGGGCGCTGGGGAATTGCACATCGTCTAGGTCACGATCGTTACGTGGATCTTCACGGCCGCTATACACTTGGCTGGTGGCAAAGATGGGTAACTCGCCAGCATCGAAGAAACGTAGCTGGGGGCGTAACTGGCGCGCTTGAACCACGCGGGCACCGAGGAAAATCATGTCAATATCCTGGCGTGGTACAGGCTCAAAGCCTACAGGCAAACCCAATAACGAACGAATACGACGCTGGCGCGCATTGGCCTCGTTTAATCCTAAGGCGGTGCGCAGCTGTACCGAGTGATTGCTTTCTTTGGGATTAAAACGCTCGCGGTGCAGCACTTGGCCACCGCCAAAGGTAAAAGCTTCGGTAAAGGCCTGGGCAACGCGTTGGCCCCAGCTATCGTCGCTGTGGAGAACCAAAGCGCTGCGGTGCCCTGCATCTAAAGCTTGTTGTGCACTGGCAGCGGCGTCGTCCTCGGGTAACAGCGCAAATGAATATGCGGGTAAGCCGGCGGGGGCTTGCAGGCCTGCATCTGGGCGGTTTAACAGCAGTAGTGGAATGGTGCTGCCAGGAAACTGCAGCACGGTGTTGACCGTTTCGCGCCGTAACGGGCCGATGATCCAGTCGTATTGGCCTTCGTGGGCTTCTAATAATGCACCGGTGGCACTTTCTGGGTTGTCGTTGAGGGCGATGAA
>JAKSCJ010000169.1 GCA_022360675.1 Lysobacterales bacterium | reverse complement strand
ATTCAACAAGAAAAAAGATTTGGATTCCATAGCTTTAGGGCGCTTCAAGCCAATAAGTCTAAAAATAAAACGATAGTTAACAGCAATGAGTAAGATAGAAAATAAATACGAAGGAATAACTCGAAGTTATTAAAGGGTGGGATAATGCGGCTTAGCGGTCGTTGTATTGACTAGGATTAAATAAAAACGACATAGTTCATTTAATTTTTCTTTTAAAAGCATAGCAAGATCATATAGCAGCTGACCGTACTAACATAAGCAGTTCAGTAAAGAAAAAAAGCCGCCGTTCTCTTTAACCAAGCTAATAGAAAGCCAAAAACTATTATCAATAACGATACAAGGATTACTAAATATAGCGATGAATCTGAACATCAGATCTAAGCTTGTCATCATCGTATTCAATAATGGAAAACCAAGATATAGGTTAAACCTAAGATATAGACTCAACAATGCGTAAAGTGGAAGATCAGCTTTGGCAGCAGCTTTAGCGTTAATCGCACACAAAAATGCTGCGGATCAACAAGAAGCCTTACGACGCCTTTCCGCAGCATTGAATAGATCAATCATATGTATCGTCCTTGATGGTTTAAAACTAGCACGATTTAGCAAGCTTTGTCTATACTTGAATTATCGTTTTTAAATATCCAAAAACTCAGGCCATTCTGGTCCGCTTAAGCTTCTGGGCAGACCCATCAATAGCGCTCACAAAAAAGCGGCCGGTGTTGTTAAACACCGGCCGCTGATCGGTCAAGAACCGTTGTGATTAATCGCTAAGGAGTACTTGTCGATTAATCGCTGTGAGCGGGATTATTCGCCGCTTACAGCACCTTCACTTTTCAGGCCCGCTACGATTTCGTCGTAGCTGCTGCCTTCGCTGCTGAAGCCAGCTTCGGCACCACGGCTGGCACTAAAGCCACCTTTTTCGGAACCTTCAGAGCCGAAAGAAGCGCCATCGGTGCTACCCGGCAGAGGCAGGGTGGTCAGGATGTAACGCAGATCTTTGGCAACAATGCGCAGGCTTTGCAGGAACTCAAGTACATTGTCTTGTTGAGAATCGCTCAGCTGGTTGAAGTTGTCACGAGCGTAAGCAGAATCACCACCGTGCAGCAAGATCGCTTCGGTCATGGTGGTCGCGCGGCCATCGTGCATCCAAGGACCGGTATTCGCAACACCCCACAAAGGCATGGTCAGGTAATGCTGGTGACTTTCACGCTCAACTTCTTCCACAGATTCACGCAGTTCATGACCCATATCGTGACGTTTCAGGTCAGAGTACAGGCGAACTTCGGCGCTACCATCAAAGCGACGACGCAGGCGTGGGTAGAAGGAATCGCGGGTTAAGTCCAAGCTGATTTCTTCGTCAGAATCCGGAGCGGTCACGGTGT
>JAKSCJ010000440.1 GCA_022360675.1 Lysobacterales bacterium | reverse complement strand
GGGAAGAAGTAATGGCCTGCACTATTCGACGGACCACCGGTGCGAGTCACCATGCTCGCAATACTGGAGCCAGTACAGCTGGCGTTATCGTACAGATTAACCGTGATGTTATTCACACCCGGCTCTTCTATATCTTGGCGGCCGTTTTGGTTGTTGTCGTACCAAACGTAATCGCCCAGGCCCAGTTGATCGTCAAAGCCGAAGTTGTTATCGGTGCTATCCGGATTAGCCGTATCCAAGTCAGGACCTAAGCTGGTGGGGGTAATGGCCGAATCACAGTTACCCAGATCAACGTCGGCGCTATCTACCTCGGTGATATAACAAACAGGGTTACCTACCGGGCCCACCGCCAGATTGGCGAACAAGTATGCACCTGCCCCATCGGTATCCATACTGGTGGCCGTGGTGGCATCGTTGCCATCGACCGTGTTCGAACAGTTGGCATCTTGGTACAGCGTGACTTGGATATCGGACAACAGCATATCGCCATCACCCGCATCGTAGCTGGTATTGGCATTGGTATTGCTTTCACACCAAGTTAAGCCAGCCACCGAACCGATAACAAATACACCCATATCGTTGGTGAAGTCGTCATCGAGCAGGTTAATGTTTTGGATTTGCCGCGTTGCCGGATCGGCATCGGAATCCAAGGCATCGTCTGCACCTTGGTTCTGCGGACTCACTTGATAACCGGCAGGTAAGTTGCTGAAGGCCACACAGTAAATACCCGCATCGAGGTTTTGGAAGTCGTAGTAGCCATCCACAGCGCCCGAGCCACCATTGGCCGTTGTGGTATTACCCACTGCCGAGCCGGTGCACGTTGCGTTGTCGTACAGAGCCACGCTCACGCCGTTAACGCCCAGCTCGCCCGCATCTTGGATACCGTCTTGATTGGTATCGAACCACACGAAATCACCCAGGCTCAGTTGATCGTCAAAGCCAAAGTTATTGTCGGTGCTGTTTGGGTTAGCGGTGTCTAAATCGGGGCCTAAGCTGGTGCTGGTGATACTGGTATCACAGCTACCCAGATCAGGGTCGTTAGTATCGACCTCAGTGATATAGCAAAGCTCGTTACCCACCGGCCCCACCGGTAAGTTATCAAACAAATAAGCACCACTACCGTTAGTTGACATCACCACGGCGGTGGCAGCCTCACTACCATCAACCGTGTTGGAACAGTTGGCATCACTATAGAGCGTGACTGAAATAGCACTTAATAATGAGTCACCATCACCGGCATCGTAGCTGGTGTTGGCATTGGTGCTGCTTTCACACCAAGTCAAGCCTGCAATCGAGCCATCCAGGAAAACACCCATATCGTTGGTGAAATCGTTGGCCGTCAAATTAATGTTTTGGATTTGCAAAGTGGCAGGGTCGGCATCGGAATCCAAAGCATCGTCTGCGCCTTGGTTTTGCGGGCTCACTTGATAACCGGCAGGCAAATTGCTGAAGGCTACGCAGTAATTAGCAGCTGGTAAATTCAGGAACTCGTAATAGCCATCCACACCACCGGGGCCGCCATTGGCGGTGGTGGTGCTTGCCATGGGTGCCCCGGAACAATTGCTATTGCCATACAGGGCGGCATTTACGCCGTTAACGCCCAGCTCACCGGCATCTTGAATACCGTTTTGGTTACTGTCGAACCAAACAAAATCACCGAGCGCAAAGCTTGCGTTAATTTGAATACGGTAGTCTTCCACTTCGCCATCGGCGGCGGCACCATTAAAGCTCAAGCCACCAGCAGTACTACAGCGGAAGCGTGCATAACTGGTGCCCACGGCTGCAGTACCGGGAACCGAATAATTCAAACTATTCACACCCACAGCCAAGGCCTGGGAAGCAAAGATTTGCTCACCCGCATCGGCCCAACTGCCATTGTTGTTGAAGTCGATCCAGGCATCTAATAAGCACGCAGAACTCGCCGTGACATCCAAGCTGGCATTACTGCCTGCCACTAATAAAGAGGTGAAGCTCACGCCATCTTCGTCATCATTACCGGCACAGGTTCCAAACACCGGAGCCCCAACGGCCAGGTCGTCGCCATCGGCACCTGATGAAGGTGCACCATCGGTTTCGGCATCAACACAGCTGCCCAGAAAGATCGGACCGCCTAAAACGTGACTAGCGCCATTATTAGCAGCCAGCGTGGGGAACGCAGGATCAGGCGCATCACCGAAATCTAAATCTTGTGTGCCCGAGATACCAATATCTAAAGCATGATTATTCATGCCGGAAGCGCCGGTATCAGCAATGGCGATGGAGATTAAATCGGGAGCGAGTTGCATCGCGTCGCTATCACGCAGATCAGCGCCCGCATCCACACCGCCATTATTGGGCGTAGTGGCTACTCGACCGCCGCAGAAGTTATCGAGTGCTGTGCCATTGGCACCAGCAGTGTTCACTGAAATACTGCAAACATTGCTATTGCGTGGAATCAATGCACCGCCGTTGGCCGCCGCATAGATGGCATCGGTGAAGAGGTATTCACCAAAGGCATTGGTGTTTACCGTCACCGGTGACGCGCCGCACTCCAAGGTTACCGAAACCGACGGGAAGCCGCTGTTTAATTCGTCGGGATCTTGCACGCCGTTGTTATCGGTATCGCACCATAAACGATTACCTAACTCCAAAGGCGCTACATCGCACATTAATTCGGAATCACCCAAACCTGCGCTTTTACCAAAAAAGCCATTGCCCGCAGCACCGCGATACAGTTCTAAATCGCGCACTTTGCTGCCGTTGGAATTGCTCATCCAGTAAATACCGCCGCTATCCAGACGCTCCGGATCGATGGCGGTCATCAGCATTTCGTTGCTGCCAAATAAATGCGCTAATCCACCTAAATGAGTTTCGCGGTGTTCTTCGCCCGGAGCGTGAAATTCATCGCCGCCGTAAAACTCATCG
>JAKSCJ010000346.1 GCA_022360675.1 Lysobacterales bacterium | reverse complement strand
TGTCGTAGTCTAGTGCTTTAATGTTACCGATACCCAAGCCCGAAAGCATCATAAGAACATTGGTTCCGCCACCACCTAAGCCCAGCAGCGTTACTTTTGATTTTTTTAATGTGTCTTGTACTGTCGATTTATCTGAGCCCAACTTTGTGTAATGGCTATAGTAATTAACATTGCCTATATATCGGTTGATATTTAGGTCTTCGTTTTCGTATTGGCTTTCCTCGCTGGACTCAAGACTACCCATCTCATTGAGTTGATGGATTGCATTTAACACATCGGCTTTAGTCACTTCAGGAAATCTACTCGTGATGAAACTGATCACTTCATTAATGGTTTTGGTGCCGTCCATGGAGTTGACTAAAGTCCACATATGGTTGTGTGGATCTTTAATGTCGAAAGTAATTCCCACCTGCGCGCCAATGCGAAATAACTCATCGCTTAGTTGGTAAAACGGATATATTTTTTTTATTCGCGGTTTAATATTTAATGAATAACTCATGGCGGTGTTTCCGTGCTTGTGCTTTCTGAGACGGTGAGCATGGTTTAAAACGCATGCTCACCCTACTAACACGCTAAAAGAGTGTCTTTAGCGTTTAGAGAATGATCCAGATGACATCATCGGAGCTTTCTTTGTCACGAATTAATTCAAAGATCATAGTTAATTCCTTTTCATTAAGTGAATGATGGGGTGAGGCAATCTCATAAGCCTCGCTGGAATATGCTACATGCGAAAAACGAAAAATTAGCAAATATTGAATATTTAGATGAAAGCGATATAAATGTTAGTTTTTTGATTAAAAATTATGGTAACTTAAAACACGCTTATTAATTCGCATAATATAAAAATGTATCTCAAAAGAGAGTTTTAGTTAAAACGTTTTTCTGCAGAGCTATACAGCGAGAACTATTGAGCGCTTTCTCTTACTTATTGTTGCTTATGATTTATGAAAGAGAGAAGGTATTAGTTGGGAAGTGTTGGTGTTTAGTACGGCCTTGTATTGATCATTATGCAGCCGACAAAATTTTTATATTAATAAGCCAAATGCTTGCCGATGATCATCGTGTTTATCTACTCGTATTAATGTATGAGAACACTACTGACATTACAGTAGTGTCTAGGTTTGGATCTATAACGGTAAATATTGGGTTAACCACCTACTCAATTTCGCTGCCGCTCATTCTCATGAAACTGCCACAGCACATTAATAATCTTCCATTGCTGGTCTTGGTTTTTATATAAGTGCATGTAGTCGATCCAGTCGTTAACGGTGAGTTTGACGGAGGCTACGCGCTGATCGATGTCGAGGATGTTGATGTCGACTTTAGGATTGGCGGGGAAGCGATCGCCGTTTTGATTGTAGGTTCCGGCCAGGTGAATCATGTCGGCGTAGTTGGTTTCGAGGATGAATTCTCTACCTTGTTCGTTTAGCCAATAAGTGCGTTTAACTAAATCGGGATCGAGGCCGCGGGCCATCATTTCGGGTTGGACTTGGTGTTGGGATTCGATGTAGTCCAAAACGGTGCGTTGGATGGCTTGTTTGTCGGTAGCTGTAGCGTTGGGGCCGAGGGCTGAGGCGTTATGTGTGACAGCGATTAAGGCAATGAGAGCAATGGGGAACTTCATAGCGTTAAGCCTTTATTTTTTATGATGCCTAGCTGAACGGAGTGGTGGCAGCGGTAAAAGTTCCGAGGTGCTTTAGGCTTTGAATTCAAAAAGATAATAATTGCCGCTAAATACTTAACCACCGGCTTTTTGAATAAGAAAGCCTGCCGTTTCAAATAATTATATTAACTCTAGATAAATTTCATCTTTTCTTTCTATAAAGTTGCTATAAATCATCTCATTTCACTATTTTTTGAGATGCCCCCTTTAGTGCTAGCATCGCGCTGGCATGGAAAGATGTAACGCCATGCATGTGTGATTCGAAACGATCATCAACCTCTAAGGGAAGAGTAAAAATGATGAAGAAGTTAGTGCTTACTTCAGCTTTAAT
>JAKSCJ010000349.1 GCA_022360675.1 Lysobacterales bacterium | reverse complement strand
TTGTCGATGCAACTGATCCACCGCTGCTTCTAAGCTTTCACGCAACGCCCGCCCAGCATCGTGGGCCTGCTGCGAACGCTGACGTAACACCCGCACACGATGTTGTTCTTCAGCCAGATTCACCAACTGAAAATACACCTCAAACGCTTTGATGACCGTTACCGCTTGCTGCGGTTGCTGCGCCAGTAACTGAGCCTGCTGTTGGAGGAAATCGGTATTGGCATCGGCGTCCTCACCCAAACGCCTGGCTTTAGCGCTTAAACGCAGCGCCTCTTCCTGCTCGAACACCAGCCCACCGGCTTGCTCTTGCAAGACCTCACCCAGTAAATCACCCAATAAACGAATGGTTTGGCTGAGAGACTCCGTTGCTTCTGTCATCAAAATACATCCGGGTTGGTGGAGGGTTTTAGTATAGGGGGGATGGGGGGATTTGTGAGATTTTGTTGCTATTGTTTCGCCGCCAATACGTTGGTGTTTTTTGTTATGCCACGGAGTGGCGGCGAGATACTTTTCCCAACAGCGGGAAAAGTATCCAAAAGCGCCTTGAATGTTCGATTGGAGTTTTTGGTTGTCATGTCGCTCACGGCACACGTATTCAAGGGCTCCTGCCCATGAATACTTGCTCAGCCGTCCTGGCTGAGCATTGCCTACGGTTTTAATAGAGGTCGGCGGGGGTACTGAGTCTTAATGCTCCCACTGACCTCAACAAAACGCAGGCGAGCACGAGCAAGGATGCGAGTGCAGTGATCAAAGGCAGGAGGCCGTTTGATCACGATCGCCGAGAAGATTCAAAATACCGGGGAGTTGCTAACAACACACCAGCAGCTTTTGGTACCTTTTGGCTGCTCCAAAAGGTACTCGCCGCCACACGCCAGTGGCCCTTAAGAAAAGAAGCCTTGATAGGTGGCGAAACAAAAAATAAGACGTAGTTTAATTATCTAACTACAAACCTAGCTATCGCCCAGTAGCACGGCAATAAAAACATCAGCGTGCAAGCGGCGAAACAAATACCAAAGGCGTAAACCCGCCTTTACTCAAAAACCACAGCCTCCCCAAACGCCAACTCCTCAACTCCCAAATAACCCGCAATCGTCTGCCCAATGTCGGCCATGCTGGTTCTCAAGCCCAGTTCTCCACTTCCGATGTTCTGTCCGTAGGCTAAGAAAGGTACGTATTCGCGGGTGTGGTCGGAGCCGGGCCAGCTGGGGTCGCAGCCGTGGTCGGCGCTGAGGATGAGTAAATCATCGGGGGCCATGGCTTGTTGGAGCTGCGGTAAGAGACGGTCGAATAACTCTAACTCGGCGGCGTAGCCCAGGATGTCGCGGCGGTGGCCGTAGTCGCTGTCGAAGTTCACAAAGTTGGCGAAGATTAAGCTGCCGTCGGGCGCTTGATCCAAGGCTTTGAGTGTGGCGTCGAATAGTGCCTGGGTGCCGTTGGCTTTGTGGTGTTGGGTGATGCCACGGGCGGCGAAGATGTCTTTGATTTTGCCCACGGCAATGACTTCGCGACCGGATTGTTGGAGTTGATCCAATAAGGTGTCTTGGTGGGGTGGGGTGGCGTAGTCGCGGCGGTTGCCGGTGCGTTGGTAGTTGCCTTCCTCGCCGATGAAGGGGCGGGCGATGACGCGGCCAATGTTGTATTCGTCCACCAGCTCGCGGGCGATTTGGCAGAGTTCTAACAGGCGCTCTAAGCCAAAGTGTGTTTCATGGGCGGCGATTTGGAACACGCTGTCGGCTGAGGTGTACACAATGGGTTTGCCGCTGGCGATGTGTTCAGCACCCAATTCCGCAATGATGGTGGTGCCCGAGGCGTGGCAGTTGCCTAACACGCCGGGTAGATCCGCGCGTTGAATGAAGGCATCGGTTAAGGCTTGAGGAAAAGAAGGTGCTTGGGGTGGAAAATAACCCCAGTCGAACTGCACGGGTAAGCCCGCCATTTCCCAGTGGCCGCTGGGGGTATCTTTGCCGTAACTGAGTTCGGCACAAGCGCCGTAATGGCCATGGAGTTCGCTGCCTTCGTCCATGCCTTGAGGCAGTTTGCCGGTGCATAGCCGTGCGGCGCGGGTGAGGCCCAAGGCGGTGAGATTAGGCAGTCGCAAAGGGCCATCATTGCGACGTGGGTCGCTATGGCCTTGCGCGCAATGGGCGGCAATATGCCCCAAGGTATCGGCCCCTTGGTCGCCAAAGGATTCGGCATCGGGGGCGGAGCCAATACCGAAGCTATCTAAAACCACAATCAAAGCACGGGTCATGGGTCTCTCCTGCAAGCGCTTGAGCTTATAGTGATGCGTGCTGCACTTCGGCCACGATACTGTGAGCCTCAGTAGCATTGGCCAGCTCGCTATCGACTGGGGCGATTTCCACCAAGTCCAATAAACGTTGGGCGGCTTGGTCGGCGGCATCGTCGGTGGCGGCGTGGATGATAGCAATAGGCTGATCGGGGCCCACGGTTTGGCCGATGTTTTGTGCTTGGCTTAAACCCACACGGTGGTCGATTTCTTGTTCCACACTTACACGCCCACCACCAATGCTGAGCACTAAATTCCCGATATCACGTACCGACATGGCGCTGATCACCCCCGCTTGCCTTGGGAACACTGGCCGTTGTACGGGGGCAGCGATTTGGTGCGCTTGTGGATTTTCGACGAAATCATTCGGCCCGCCGTGGGCGCTGACCATGCGTTGGAAGCACTCGGCGGCAGCGCCGGAGTTTAATGCTTGGCGTGCCTGGCGCAGGCCGTCTTCGGTATCTTTGGCCAGGTCGCCCAGGCGTAGCATTTCGGCGGCTAAAGACAAAGTGCATTCCAGCAGGCGTGGATCTTGTTGCTGGCCGGTGAGGAAATCGATGCATTCACGAATTTCCAAGGTGTGGCCCACGGTTTGGCCTAAGACCTGATTCATATCGGTAACCAGAGCGCTGGTGGGCATACCCGCCGCTGCGGCCACACGAATAATATTGGCGGCCAGTTCGCTGGCTTGCGATTGCTGGGCCATGAAAGCGCCGTTGCCGAATTTCACGTCCATCACGAGGCGGTCTAAACCGGCGGCCAGTTTTTTCGACAAAATTGAGGCCGTAATCAACGGAATTGATTCCACGGTGCCACTGATGTCTCGCACGGCATAGATGCGTTTATCGGCCGGAGCCAGGCTGGTGGTTTGGCCGATAATAGAACACCCCACCGCTTTGGTGATCTGTTGAAAGCTGGCCAGATCAGGCGTGCTGTTATAGCCGGGAATGCTGTCTAGTTTATCGAGCGTGCCGCCGGTATGACCTAAACCCCGGCCGGAAATCATTGGCACATACGCACCGCAAGCGGCCACGATGGGTGCCAGCATGAGGCTGACTTTATCGCCTACACCGCCGGTGGAATGTTTATCCACCACCGGGCCATCTAAGTCTTGCTGCTGCCAATCGATGACATCGCCGCTGTGGGTCATGGCGCGGGTGAGTGCGGCCTGCTCTTGGGCGTTTAAACCTTGCAGGCAAATGGCCATGGTTAAGGCAGCAATTTGTGCATCGCACACGCGATCTTGCGTGATGCCTTCAACAAAGGCTTCGATATCGTGGTCGCTGAGTACAGCGCCGTCGCGTTTTTGACGGATGATTTCCTGAGGAATTTGCATAAGTCTGTATCGTTTAATCGGTCGCGGAACCTGCCTGCTGGATTTTTTACAGGTGGGTTTTTAAGTGGCAGCGCCACGCGTTATGGCGCGCCAGAGAATCGTTTGCCAGAGAATCGTTTGGTTTAGCGGGCCTTAAGGATCGCGCTCTACGTCGGCACGCCCAAAGGCTGCGGGCAGTAACTCGCCCAGGGTAACAATGCGTTCAACACGATCGTCTACACAAAGATGAACCCGGGTGTTGGCATCGGAAAACTCCCACAGCTTTTGCCGGCAACCGCCACAAGGCGTGCACGCATGGGGGCCAGGGCCAACCACAAAGACATCGGTAATTCGGCGTTCGCCCGCGCGAACCATGGCACCAATGGCGCTGGCTTCGGCGCATTGGCCCAGAGGATGGGCCGCGTTTTCGACGTTACAACCGCTGAAAATCTGTCCGTTTTCGGTGCGTAACACGGCACCAACGGGATGATGGGAATAGGGCGCGTAAGCCTGATCACGGGCTTCCAGCGCCAAGCGGCAAAGCTGTTTTTGCTCTGCATCGTTGAAAGGAATGTCCATGATCAAATGGGCGTCCTCGGCACTATGGGAAAATTCAACAAAAGGAGCGCCGCTTTGCTATAAAACTTGAAATTATTCAGTGCATTAGCAAATAAACAATGGGTTTTCAGCGCCGCGCCTTTGGCCAACGGACTCACCATCATACGTCTGAAATGGGGCAAGAATGAAGGGCTGGCACCGAAATGTTTGACAAAAACCCTTGAAGGCCAAGCCAATCCCCCAGAAATACAAGGCCATAGCAATGGCATTATGCCCCAATAAAAACGTTCATAAAACGCTCATAAAACGCCCATGAATCGCCGATAAACGGCGGTATACTGGGCTCTGGCGCACACAGTTGACGTTACTTTCGCAACGTCTATGGTGTCGCCATCACCCCGCATGGCAAAAGGAAAACCGGTATGAGTGCCTCGACGCACAACACTGAATGTACGAACAACAGTAGCCCCAAGGTGACTGTGGTTGATCATCCGCTGGTGCAGCACAAGCTCAGCTTGATGCGCAGTAAAGACACCAGCACTGCCGAATTCCGTCAGTTGATGCACGAAATTGGCATCATGTTGGGCTACGAAGCGCTGCGCGATTTGCCGGTATGTACTGAATGTGTCGAAACCCCCTTGGGTGAAACCCAAGCGCCTATGCTGAGCGGCAAAAAGCTGTGCTTTGTCTCGATTTTGCGCGCCGGTAATGGTTTTCTTGATCCGCTGCTGCAATTGGTTCCGGCCGCCCGCGTGGGCATGGTGGGTTTGTATCGCGACGAGAAAACCTTAGAGCCGCATAAGTATTACTTCAAAATGCCTCAAGATTTAGACCAACGCCTGGTGGTTATGCTCGACCCCAT
>JAKSCJ010000224.1 GCA_022360675.1 Lysobacterales bacterium | reverse complement strand
CTAATGAGCGTGTTGATGCCAACTACAGCAGCACGATTTCCAGCCTTGATCAGGTCTCGGTTGAGCTACGTGAAAATCTCAACGATAACAGCGGAGTTATTACACGCAGTTACGCACAAGCCGTTCAAGCATTGGAAAGCGCTAATCCCGAGGCGGTTCGTGCCTTATTGAACGCGGGCTTTGCCCAGCGTGTACAAGTTCCTATCGATCGACTGCAAGAAGCGACCGCACGTGAAAGCGAAAGTGCGCAGTTTATTCTCGATTACAGCCGCACCCGCAGTATCACGTATATGTTGGTGAATGCGGGTTTGGGTTTATCGGGTTTGATTGCCGCGTTGATTTTGGGCTATTACATTTCGCGCTCGATCACTCAACCGGTTTTGAACTTAACGCAGGTGGTATCGCGGGTTGCTGAAGGTGACTTGAGTAGTCGCGCTCACTTATCGGGCTACGATGAGGTGACCCAGCTGGGTGACGGTTTGGATCGGCTGCTCGACGATAAGGTATCGACATTAGCCCAGGCCGAAGAAGAAAACGCTCAGTTGAATGACTCGGTAATTAAGCTGCTTCGTGCGGTATCGCGATTGAGCCAAAGGGATCTCACGGTACGCGTTCCGGTAACCGAAGACGTTACCGGCCCTGTGGCCGACGCGATCAACCAGCTCACTACAGAAACCAACCGCGTACTGCTCGACGTAGCAGAGGTTGCCGATCAGGTGGCCGATGCATCTAGCCTCGTAAACGAGAAGGCCTCTTTGGTGAACGATGCAGCAGCAGCTCAAGGTAAAGAGGTGACTGAAACGGCAGAGCAGTTGTCGGCAGCGGCGGCGCGCTTGGGCGAGATTGCTGAAATTGCCCGTCAATGTAATGACTTGGCCAGCCAAACCACCACCATGACCGATACCGCGGTGAGTTCGGTGCACAGTACCTTGAGCGGTATGAATAATATCCGCGAGGTTATCCAGGAAACGGGTAAACGCATTAAGCGTTTGGGCGAACGTTCGCAAGAAATTTCGGGCGTGGTCGACATCATTAACCGAATCACCGAACGTACGACGGTACTGGCGTTGAACGCAAGTATGCAGGCGGCGGCAGCCGGTGAAGCGGGGCGTGGTTTTGCGGTGGTAGCCGACGAGGTACAACGCCTCGCTGAAAGCTCCCGTAACGCGACAGCGCAGATTGCCAGCTTGGTGAAAAGTATTCAGGTGGAAACCAACGATACGATCAGCACCATGGATCAAGCGATTAACCAGGTGGTTGAAGGTTCAAAACTGGCGGAAGGTGCCGGAGAGCGCATGAACGAAACCCGTGCCTCAACCAGCGCCTTGGTTGAATCGGTACTGCAAATTGTATCGAGTTCACAAGAGCAGGCAGAGCTGTCGAAGTACCTGCGTGATCGCGCCGAAGTGATGTTGGAACGCTCAACTGAAACGGGTCGTGAGGTTCGTGATCAGTTAGAGCAAACCAATAGTATGGCTGAGTATGCACAGCATTTGCTGGCATCAGTGCGTCAGTTCCAATTAGCGCCTGTGGGCTAATTGCTTCCACGCTCCGGGGGAACGCCTATGCTCGCTGCATTAGCGGAAGAATTGCGGCCACTGGCCGCAGAGCTGGAACCTTTGGGCCAGGCGCTTAGCGCCGGTGACGAGGAAGCAGCTGCTAAGTACTTGGGATTACTCGAGCGTTTGGCCAATGTGGGTGAGCTCTTAGAGCTTCCCGCACTGGGCGAATTAACCCTTCATATGTTGGCCAATGTGCCCGCACAACTGGGCGATTTAGACCAACAAGAATTGGCTGCGTACTGGCCAGGTCACTTAGCAAAGGCTTTAGGGCAACCTGAGGCTCAAGAAAACCAAGATGCATTAGTTCATTGTTTGTCTGATCCGCGTTGGCCTGAGCCCATGGATCGGGACCGTGCCCATGAGCTATTGCAAGAAATTCTCCAATGTGATCAACAAGATCTGCTGCCGCAACGTGAACCTCGTTTATTTGAGGAGCACGAACTGAGTTTGGCGATACAAGCTGAACTTACGCCTGAAATGCGCGCGGCCTTTGCCCATGAAGCACCGAAGCAAGCGGAGTCGTTAAATCAGACTTTAGCGCTGCTCAGTGTGAATAACGCTGATGTCGAAATCATCAACACGGCTCGCCGTGTGGCACATACCTTAAAAGGCTCCGCCGCCTTGCTTGGTGTACGCGCTGTGGTGAATCTAACGCACTTATTAGAAGAAGTGCTGGGCTTACTCCAAGAGCATCCGCATTTATTAAATCAAGACTTATCCGACGATCTTCAAGAGGCCGGCGATAACCTTGAAGAAATGATTGAATGCCTGTTGGGGCAGGGTGAAGAGCCCGTGGGTATTGGCAGCATTATTCAGCGAATCGATTCGTGGGCGGTACAGGTTGACCGTATGATTCACGGTATTGAAGAGCCCATGCCTATTGCCAACTCGGGGCCATTGCCAGCACCGAAACCGGCCGCAGAAACACCTACTGCCGACTCCGCAGGCCACTCAGTGGCAACACCACCGCCGCTGGTTGAGCCAGCATCAGAGGCAGCGCCGCTAACGCCCGTTTCACCACAAGAATCGCCGGTGCCAAACGCACTGGATTTAACGCCGGATTCCGCATCGCAATCGACACCTCCTGATGTGGTGGAATCGTTATTGGATGATGATGGCCTGGTGCCGCCAGAAGCGAATAACGATTCCCAAGCGATGGTGCCGCAGATCAACGCCGCACCAGCAAGCCCTGAGAAGAAACCCGCATCTAAGGTCACGCCACAAGCCGACGAGGTGGAAACCTCACTCACGGTGCCGGTGCGTGTGGTCGACGATATGCTGCGTAGTATTGGTGAGTTAATGGTGCAAGTGGGGCACTTACAAAACCAACTGCGTAACAATGTGGAGCGTTCCAGTAGTTTGAGTCAGCAATTGTTGGCGATGCAAGAGGCGATCCACGAACTCGAAAGCCATGTCGACCTACACGGCACCCCTGCATTACAGGCAGTGGCCAATGCGGGCCAAGAGTTATTCGATCCACTGGAGCTTGATCAATACAACTTACTCCATAGCTTAAGCCGCAGCTTTGCAGAGAGCGCATTGGATGCACGTGAAATGTCGCGCGAGCTTCACGATGCACTCTTAGGTATGCAAAACCAGTTGTTGCAACAACAGCGCTTAGGCCGTGAAGTGAACAACTCGGTACTCGCCGCACGCATGGTGCGGGTATCGGGGATGACCAGCCGTTGGCAACGAATTGTTCGACAAGCGTGCCGAGCAACCGGCAAGCAGGCCGAGTTAGTGGTGAGTGGTGGCGATATCGCCATCGATACCGATATCTTAAATGGCTTGGTTGAGCCGCTGTTACACATGCTGCGTAATGCTGTCGATCACGGCATTGAATCTGAAGCCGAGCGCTTGGCCATGGGCAAAGCGGCGAAAGGGCACATTCAGCTGCGCTTTACGCAAGATGGTAATCGCATCCAGGTAACCTTGATCGACGATGGCCGAGGGCTAGACTTCAGTGCGATTGAAGAACGGGCTCATGCTTTAGGTTTAGTCCAAAGTGGCCATAACCCAACCATCCAAGAACTCCAGCAATGGGTTCTGCTACCTGGCTTCACCACCCGTGACGAAGTCAGTGAAGTTTCAGGGCGCGGTATTGGTTTAGATGCAGTGCGTGCGGCGGTACAGCAACTGGGTGGCACTGTCACCTTAAGCAGTAAAGCCGGACAAGGGCTTTCCATGCGTTTGGTTTTGCCGCAGTCCTTGTCGTCAACGCACTTACTCTTCGTGCAAGTGGGCGATTTCATGTATGGCCTACCCAGCTTGGGGATTCAACAGATTCTCTTCTCCGATTCAGGTTACGTAGAGAAGATTGGCGAACGTTGGATCTTCCGCTTTGGTGATCGTGAGCGGCCTTTGTATCGCTTGGCGGATCTCATCGGTATGGAAGGTGAAGCCCAGCTGGACGAATTAGATCCACCCAAGCCCATTATTTTGATCGAGCGTGGTGAAGAACATATCGCCATTTTGGTCGACGCCGTAATAGATAGCCGTGAGTCGGTGGTGAAGAGTTTAAAAACGCATTTCCCGGCCATTCACGGTGCCAGTGGTGCTTCTATTCTTGCCGATGGTGGTTTGGCGATCGTACTGGATATGGCAGAAATCCATCCCAGTGCGGCGGTGCAAACGCAAAAATTAGTGCGGCGTATACCCACGCAAAAAACGCGTCAACAGAGCCTGCCTAGAGTATTGGTGGTTGACGATTCATTAAGCGCACGACGCTCAGTTTCGCGCTTCATGCAGGACTTGGGTTATCAAGTGGATAGTGCGCTCGATGGTATTGAAGCCGTGGAGCGTATTGAAGAAGCGATACCCGATATTGTCTTGGCCGACTTGGAAATGCCACGCATGAATGGTTTGGAACTCACCGCCCATATTCGTTCGCGCGCTGAGTTACAGCACTTGCCAGTGATAATGATCACTTCGCGTTCTACTGAAAAACATCGTCAGCAAGCACAAAAGGCTGGTGTAAGCACGTATTTAACCAAGCCATATCAAGAACAAGAATTGGCCGACTTAGTGCAAGACTATTTGCGCAGCACAAAGCAAAGGAGTGCGTAATCGATGAGCTATGTGCCTGCTAATTCCGTAGGGTCTGCCAGCGCGATCGTGAACGACCCTTTGCTTACAGCACCCGACCAAGCGCAGCAAACCCATTGGATTAGCCTTCACTGGGAACGTTATGCTTTGGCCATTCCACAGCATGAGGTGCGCTCGGTTGAGATTGCTGCAGATGTGGTTGAAGCCATGCCCAATGAAGGCCCTGCGGGTTGGTATCCGTCACAACCTAAGCCATTTCCGGTCTATCGTTTTGATGATCGCATGTGGTTGGTTCGTGGTTTTAAACGCGATGGTTTCGTCATGTTGATTAACGATACCGAGCCCTGGGGCATTTGGGGTGAAGCCGTTAATGTTGAAAAAGACAGCGGTGCTTTACAAGCAGCTAATCTGCCGCCGTTATTTCAGCGCACTTTCAGCCCCGCTGAAAGCTTGGCCGTAACTGAAGAAGGGCGGCCAGTATTATTGTGTTCAGCCGCATCATTGAAGCGTTGGGTACAAGCCTTAATGGCCAGGAGAAACAAATGAAGACGGCACAAGCCTGGCTGTTGGATTTGGGCCCTTTCCGTGTGGCGGTTACCTATCACGACGTCCTTGAAGTGGTGGCCGAGCCAGTGATTTGGCCACTGCCCATTGGGCCGCGTTGGTGTCGTGAGATTCTGACTTGGCGTGGGCGCTATTTACCACTTGCACGTTTAGGTAGTGGTGAGTCGCCTTTTGCGGTGGTACTGGCGGTGGCTTGTCCTAAACATGACGATCGCTTGGAGTATGTAGCCATGCGCCTCAAACGTACGCCGCAGTTAATTGAAGTGCGCGAAAGTGATGACTGTGATCTGCCCGAGCAGATGATGCTACCGGCCGATCATGTCTTGGCAAGCTTTAGACACAATGAAGAAACAGTGTTGGTGCCCGACTTTGCTGCACTGTTTAAAATTAAAATGGTAGAAGAAGCGGCGTAGGCCAAGAATCAGTAACGTGACCAGTGAAGTGCTATTAGGTGGTAACTGGCTAAGATTTAGGTTTAGCTTTTTTGGGTAAAAGTTGCGGGCGTTGTATCGAGCAACGCTTGCGATTTTCTCTTTAACGAAATTACCAACGATTGTCACGGTATATCATATCGATTGCTTTAAAGCATGAAAGCGGATCTCAAGCGAAAAGCAAACGTATACTTGATATAAGTAACGGCGATACGCTTTACGTTTGAAGAACGCGATAACAGCGCTTTAAGCGCTTTTGAATATCGGTGTTTCTCAAGAGAAGAACTAATAACTCAATTGGATTGTTTAAGCTCGGCTCTATCTTTTCTTTTATTTATTATATTATTTTTAAAGATATTAATAAAAAAATTAGATTGTCTTGTTTAATTTTTTCTGTAGCTATTG
>JAKSCJ010000316.1 GCA_022360675.1 Lysobacterales bacterium | reverse complement strand
TTTTTATGTCAGTCCATTTTTTTCAGATCACGTTCTTCCGATCAAACATTGCCTGATCAGGGCCGAAATATCAGCCTGTGACCGGCTGATTGCCCGCCAATTCGCCCATAAAGCTACGATAAAAACGCAGCTCATTAATAGAGTCGCGTATATCCGATAAGGCTTCATGGCGGGCGTCTTTCTTCAAGCCACTCAGGATATCCGGGCACCAGCGTCGCGCCAGCTCTTTCAATGTGCTGACATCGAGATTGCGATAATGGAAATACGATTCCAGATCGGGCATGAGGCGGGCCAGGAATCGGCGGTCTTGGCAGATGCTGTTGCCACACATGGGCGAACAACCTTTGGGTACCCAACGCTTCAGGAAATCGATGGTTTGCAATTCTGCGGCACGGGTATTGATACGGCTGCCGAGCACACGCTGCCACAAGCCACTGCGGCTGTGGGTATTGCGATTCCACTCATCCATCGCTTGTAGCGTGGCAGGTTCTTGACGAATAGCCAAGACCGGCCCCTGGGCCAACTCATTGAGTTGTGCGTCGGTTACAATAGTCGCGATTTCGATGATTTCGTCTGATGAACTATCGAGACCGGTCATCTCCAGATCGATCCAAATCAGGCGATCTTGCATGTTTACCTCATTGTTGACTGGCGCTACTACTTCCATCTGTCGCAAGCCGATGGATGATCTCCCTAATCGGTAGGCAAGCACCCAGTAAGCAGATCTTTTGACCACATTGGACAGTATAAAAATTGAGCAACCTTTGTTTTGATTTTCAGGTTGGCACTCTATGATACCGGCTCGAGTGCTTGTCTCCTATGGTAGCCACGGAATTGTTAGCACCGAGCAGGGAAATTTTGACTGCCGCTGGCGTCGTGGTAAAGGCCGCCCCTTATGTGGCGATCAAATTCTCGTTAGCCTCAGCACCAAAGAAGAGGCGGCACTGGAAAAAATCGAAGCGCGCCAAAGCGAGTTTCGTCGCGGCGACGCGCGCGGCCGCGCCCAGCTGATTGCCGCCAATGTGCAACAAGTGATCATTGTGGTCGCTCCGGAACCGGCACCCAGTGAGTTTATGATCGATCGCTATTTGGTGGCCGTTGCCGCCATGGGCTTGAAAGCGGTTTTAGTGCTGAACAAATGCGACCTGCTGAAAACCAACTCCACCCTTCCCCAACGCTTAGAAGCTTATAAAGCTCTTGGCGTCGAGATGGTTCGAGCCAGCAGCCAAGGCGAACCCGGCACCGATGCCGTCGCCGAGGCTTTGCATCAACGCCACTCCATTTTAGTGGGTCAGTCTGGTGCGGGAAAATCATCGTTGATCAACAGCATCATTCCCGATCGCGAAGAGCAAACCGGCGCTTTGTCGGAAGCCACCGGTAAAGGCCGTCACACCACCACTCGTACCTTATGGATTCAACTACCCAACGGTGGCGCAGTGGTGGACTCACCTGGTGTGTGGGAATACGGTTTATGGCATATGGAAGCCACAGAGGTTCAACAATGCATGCCCGATATTCAAGATGCATCGGCCCAATGTCGTTTTCGTAATTGCCTGCACCAAGGAGAGCCCGGCTGTGGTGTGGCCGACGCCATTCATCAGGGCAGCTTACCCCAGCGCCGTTTAGATGCTTTTCATAATATTTTATCGATGCAAAAAAATAATAAATAAAAAACCTACATAGCACCTTTGTACAAAAGCACATCAATCTAAAACGCAGACAAAAAAATGGCGCTGATAGTCCGGATTTACTATCAGCGCCAAACAACGCAACTTAAAGGAACTAATTTTTTCAACTACACCATTACTATCACTGTATTAATCATCGACTACATTGAGCATTTTCAAGTCAATGCATTCATGGCTTGATCTTCTGGCCAAAGATCGAAGCACAATGCCCTGCCCTAATCACTCGTAGTACTCATACACTCTTACCTAAAAACAACCGCCGCATACTTTGCGGTTCGCCATCCACAGAAAGCTCGTCAACTGTGGGCTTGCGCGGCTTGCTCCTCTTCATAAAGCTCAGCGCGCAAAATACGAACACCGTTTGGTGCCTTAATCCCAACACGGGCAAAGGAATGGCCACTACTGAGCAAGGCGATCACGATAGGATCGCTACCGAAAACTTCCGCTACCGTTTTATTGGCGATGTCAGGGTCGTTGATATCAATCACCAACGATTGGCGGATCTTTCGGCTCAGAACTAACATGGTTCACTCCACGGCGGTATGGACATACCTTGAAGCAAGCAACGCATCAACAAGCGCTGATGGAAGAAAATTGCCCTTCCAGGCAATTACATGTAAGTGATGAAATGCCCCATTCAGTTTTTATAACGATCGAACCACTAATATTCCGTCAAAAGTCTGAACCGATAAGGCAAATAGTTCTCTAAAATATCGACCCGATGCAGGAGTGAAGCATCACTTTACGGTCTCACCGCTTTCATACAGGGAGTCTCTATATGGAAGATTTGTGTTTAATTAAACAATCGACATCACTCCCCATTGAGCAACAACCACAACAATTATTTTTAACCTTGTCACTATTGTCTAACCAGCTGTTTCAACTCGAACAAGACCTTGAATTTTGTCGTAATTTGCTAGTGACATCACAAGGAGTTAAGCCCTACAAACTTAAACGTTTACCATTTGTTTCACGCAAGGGGGATTTTCATTTATATGAGCTTATTGAGCTAATTAATACGCTAAGGCACTCACATATTGAGGCAAAAAATACCTTAGATTCGAAACTTCAGTTATTAAATAGCAACAGGGAAGCGCCATCGTTATTTCCAACAAACGTAAGTGTACAAGGCACGTCAGTCAGCGCTCACGCACCATCGGCACAAGCCGAGTTTTATGTGCAGGTGGGTCATGCGCTTAATCATTACCATCTAAGCGATACCCTGCAATCGAACCCGTTGCTGTCTTGCAAATTGGCAAGACAATATCGACAACAACAGCACTGCGATGTGCTCTCGGCTTTGCGCTATGTGGTGCGCATCAAAGTGGTGCATATGCGCCAGTGCCATCCGGTGTGGTCTAGCTTATTGCAGGCGGCCTACATCAATGAGCGCGCGAATCGCCAACAACTCGCTGACCGCTTTCATATGGCCAGCAGTACATTGAGGCGACACTTAAAACTAGCCAGAGAGCAATTAGCGGCTGAACTATGGTACGAAGAGCAACATCTACAAGGGAGGTATCACACAGAATGAATACCCATCCCCAACTTGTATCACACCATAATAAAACCAGCACCATATAAAAAAATGGCCAGCTAAGCTGGCCATTTTTCTTACTCTGTTTTGCTTATTTATCTGCAATTCACAGCCTAAGGTGTCAAACGG
>JAKSCJ010000404.1 GCA_022360675.1 Lysobacterales bacterium | reverse complement strand
TCACCGAGTTGGCAAAGGCCAAGTCATCAAGGCCGTCATGGTTAATATCACCGATAGCACTAATACTGTGCGTCACTGTTAAGCGCTGCGATGCATTTTCAGACAAACCATTGATTTTGAATCCATTACTTCCATTGAGATCATTAATATCAAAACCGTCCACCTGTGCCATAACATGCACACTCATACCCAAGGCAAGGGTGGAACATAAACCTAGCGCGAGTCCACGTATTTTTGTGAAATCCATCATTGCTCATCCTTAATAAAGCTACAGAGTTCACATCAGCAAATGTTTTATCTTTTCCGATCGTTCATTCTATTGTTGTCAGCTACATCGTCATAAACATCACCTGAATAATAAAAACAAATGCCGATTTTATTCATTGGTGATAATTCACAACCATATGCCACATTACATACACCGGAAGTTAAGTCGATTTCTTTCATGCGATAAAGCAACGATGACCAACTCAATGAACAATGCCGCTTTAAGATGAACACTTGCACTAAACACAGTCCAATTCGAGAGTTTATTGAGACGTTATCCGAGAACAAGAAACAAAAGAAAAGCCCCAACCGGGGCTTAAGATCTACAAAACACTAGCCAATCTAATTAAGGGTTTACCTCAAAACTATTGGCAAACACGACTTCAGTTGCATTGTTGAACACAACATGATGCTTGACCTCTACCGTTCTTAAAACGCCATCAACACCGCCATTAGCACTAATAAGCAGGTCTGCAAAACCATCTTGATTCAGATCGCCCGCTTGATCCACACTAACGCCTAAGCGATCATTTTCATTGCCGATTATTACAACACCAGCATCGGCGCTTAAGGTATCCACATCAATTCTTTCAGGGTAAGCTTCGGCCTGACCGTACACGACATAGACCCGTCCGCGCATGCCACGTCTAGCTACCGAACCCGGCGCACCGATCACGATATCGTTGATACCATCGCGATTAAAATCAATCTCAGAAGCAATACCACTGCCAAAATTTGCCAAAAATTCATTGCTTGAGAGAATAAAACCATTCGAACCATTCAGGCTCTGTGCATTCATGCTCGGGGCAAAGCCATCGTCACTTCCGAAGAAAACATACGCACGGCCACTTTGTGCTTGGTCACCCTCAAAACGATAAGCGCCCACAGCAAAATCATCGATGCCATCTTGGTTCAGATCGCCCATCGCACTTAGTGCATGCCCAAAACCACCAAAGGTGCCCGAACCAACGATCAAAAAGCCATCACTGCCATTAAGCATCGATAAATCCATACGGGCAGGAAACGCTGTGCTTCGTCCAAACACCACAAAGGCAGCACCATTAAATACTTCATTACCCGCCGTACCTAATACACTGCTCACCATCACATCGTCGATGCCATCATGATTAATATCACCCGCCTTACTCACCGACGAGCCTACGGGTGTGTTCCCCACTAGGCTTGCCTCCATAGCAAAACCATCTTGGCCGTTTAATTCAAATAAGTTGATGGCCGGCGGCAAATTACTACCACCGAACACAACATAAGCACCACTCACCTCGTTGGTGATGTCTTCAGGCACACCGAAAATCACATCATCAATGCCGTCATCGTTCACATCACCGGCATAGTGGGCACTGGTGGGCGTTCCTGAGTTACCCGTAGCACTATTGTGGGCACTGACTCGAATACCTTGGCTTGGTGTTAAATCATTAATCGAAAACTGCGCCGGAAACCCGCTATCCCGACCAAACAATAGGTAACTCACACCACCACCCAAGGTGCTCATTACTACATCGTCAATACCGTCATTGTTAATATCACCCGCAGCCGAAACAAACACGCCTAAGCGGGTAAATTCCGCCCCAATGATCAAAAAACCATTACTGCCATCCAAATCATCGATTTCGATGGTCGATGGATAAAGCCCCGCGCGACCAAATACCACCGCCACAGAACCCGATTGGTCATCCTGTTGTGCACTGCTGATATTGCTCAGCAGCACATCATCCAAACCATCATTATTAATATCACCGATAAAACTGGTGGTATTGGTGACTGCGGGCCTAACGCCATCTAAATGAAAACCATGGTCAATCGTAAAACCATTACGACCATTAATATCGGTAATTAAAAAACCATCGGTGTCGGCCAATAAGGAGCCGCTGAAAAGTAATAACTGCATACCGAGAACAGCTAAGCACGGCGAATATTTCTTTGTGAATACCATCTTGCTTATCCTTAAATGATGAACAAAAGCAGGGATTCACATCAGCAATGGTTTCATCTGATACAAGCTCAGAATGAACACTAAAACACATCAATATATCGTTTATTGATGCCACAGTTATCAACCACATGCAAACCTAGGCAGAAGATATCGAATTGACAGCCTTTTGTTATCCTAAAAAAAGCAAGACCCTTGAATTCATCATTAAGACCGAAAGGCCTTGTTATGCGATTGTCAACTAAAGAAAGACAGCCATACGGCACTTGCTGCATGGCCTTCCATTCAACGAGCTGCATTTATAGGCAAGCGTATCGCTGACAAAGATTCATATATTTTTGCGCATCATCGATGCTGATTTTGTCCTGAATACTCGCATTAAGAAAACCTGCTTTACATGCGCTAGAGTTATCAAAGGGCACCGCTAAGATGGCATTGAGTTTATCGATAAATGGCTGAACGCTAACACCACATAGAACACCTTGCTGATCGCCAGCCAACGCAATACTCCCATTGCCCGACGTCCATAGTCCTGTCAAATAAGAATGTTCATCACAAGCCTGTTGATCATCGGCTTCAGGTTTTTTAACGGTAATATGGAAATCAGTGCTTGCATTAAACGTCGTATGTACATCAGGTGCGCCTTGCAGCTCACAAACCCACTGGTTGTGCGCATTGGGGATCGACAACTGATGACATTGACCAAAATACAATCCATTGCCATACATACTCAAGTAGCTACACATCTCTGCTTTCGACGACGCTTTAGCTTCGTTATTCATAAAGAAAACAAATAACACTACAACAACATGAACAATGAATGCTACTCTCCACAAGGTTTTGATATTCATTACATAAACTCAGTGTTTAAAACCCAAAGGCTACGTATTGAGAGCAACGAATAGTAATGATCAACGCCCAAATTGAAGCCATAAAAAAGCCGCACAGATAAAATCTGCACGGCCATATCAGTGAAAACGAGCGTTGTTAGAGCAATACTGATTTAGCGAGTCTATAACTTAGTTGCGAAACGTAGCACAACTACCGGGAAAGCGATTATTGTTTTTTTCGGTAATCGACACGGCGCCGCTGGTATCAGTACTGTAAATGCAGAAATCATGGGCGCGGTTATCGGGTCTAAAATCGTTACCATCGAGAATGGTGCGGGACGCATTCACTTCGCGAATAATCGTTTTCAAGCCGTTAGCGCGCTGGAACGAGCCATTAAGATTATCGGCAGTATTGTCTTTAATCACGGTCTCTGAGGTGGATTCCAGGCGAATCATCGCGCCGTCGTAATGCTCAAAATAGTTGTCTTCGATGGTGTTTCGATAGTTCCAACGAAAATCCGAACGCGCACCGCCCGACTTATTGGTTTTAATCAAAATGACTGAGGGGTCTGAGGTTTCTGCTGTCAACATACGGCTGAACGTATTGTCGTGAATTTTCGTGTTGTGCAAACGAAAACCTGCGTGGTTAAACCCACCTAAACGCGGGCTAAAGCCAGCCGCAGCAGTACTGGTTTCAAAGCCACGGCCACCAAAGCGTGCCACATCGTTATAGGCCACCGTGCCATAGCCCCCACGAATCCGAAAGGCACTACGACGACCGTACGCTAATGTATTATTCGTCACTTCAAAATACAGCGAATCCAGGGCTTCGTTATACACCAAAGCGTTATTCACACTAATGTTGGGGATATTAGAATTAAAGGTGTAAACAATGCTTGGGCACTGACTAAATTGCGTACAGCCATTGGCGTTGGAAGCCACAATGGTGCGGCGGCCTAAGAATTGTCCGTCGGACGGTCGGAAGAATAAAACCGTATCCCCCACACGCGAGAGCGAAAAGTCCAATTCCAGCTGATTCGTTGGACCGCTGGGGAAAGTTTCGATAGTCAACACACGGTTCCAAATGGTGATGTTATCGTCGCCCAAGCCTTGTAAGTGGCTATTTTCTACGATGATGGACGGATTCGATACGGTACCGCGAGTGGAAGCGAAGTGAATGCCATCGCCATTACCGGTGGTCCATTGCCCAGGCCCGTACTCGGTGCTCACATTGTCGATCCTAAGCGCTTCGTTAAAGTGGCCAAAGTAGATAGCACCAGGGGTTTCCATGGTGGTTACATCAGCAATGGACACCTCACGACTTTGCTCCGATTGCACCACATTTGCCAAGGTTAAGTTACGTAGAATAAAGCCATCATTCACATCAATGTGCGCCGAATTAATTGGCGTGCTGCTGGAGAATTCGAAGCGAAAATCGGTAGCCGATCCACTCACTCGGCTGATGTTCACCAGCTTATAAGAGTTACGTGTGTTGTATTTGATTCGCCGTAAATCGGCAGGAATCATGAAGCTAGCTTCCACATTGGCTATAGGCGTACCGCTGCTGTTTTGGGTGAACAAACCCACGGTGTCGAAATCTTCAAAACCACTGCCAGTTTGCTGACGAACAAGCAAAATATTGCCGTTGATCGATATCACCCGCCCCTGAGTAAAAGGAATAGGAGAACGCCGCACGGTGAAGCCGTCAATGCTGATATTGCTGCTACGCAGTAGATAAATAAAATCGGACTGAATATCTTCTACCGTAATTTCAGTACGAGTTTCCCCAGCACCGGAGAAACTTACTGAATCTAAATCTTCAACAGAAAAAACCCGCCCCCGAGACGCGAAATTCCGAAACCGATAACTGCCCGCCTGAAAACGCACTTCGGTATGGTCGCTGAGCCCACCGGAGAGTACCGCATCCAATTGGCTTGGGGTATACACACCGGGAGCTAGCGTCACCACCGCTGCACTGGCCGCAAGCGGCCCAAATAACAAAAACAATGACAGCGCTAAGGCAAAATGGTAGGCATGGCGGCGATTAACGACCAACGCCCATGGCTTGATAAACAACATGTATGAAAAGTTCCTTCTTGTGAGTGTATGAAAAACACAATCGAGAAATCTTATCAAGTTGCTAATCAAGCAAACAACATCTTAAATTATGCCGCTTTGCAATTCATCAATTCCCTTAATTCATAACCATTGAAGTTCATTACTGCTCGGCATTTGGCTTCGGGCCGGTGAGTACAGTAATGTGTTGTTCACTAAACGGAGTGTGATCAGCGTCACCAGCATTTTGAATCACTGGCCCACCCAAAGTACTAGGGGCCACACCAAACAAACCTTCGTAGGCCACTCGCCAACTATCACTCCATAGTTGCCCCCAGAGTTTTAGAAAATCGTCCTTAGCCATAGGGCGGCTAATACGCACGCTATGCTCAACAAAGGTTTGTATCAAGTACACTTGCTGATTACTGGCAAAGTACACACTAAAATTGTGATTCAGCATGCTGTAATCTTTCGACATCAGCATGACATTACAAAAGCTCTGATTAGCTACCGTGTTTGGAACACCTAGCAACGGTTCGCTCATAAGGTCTACCTCACCCGCGCTATAACCCAGAGCTTTTCCCATCAAGGTCAATACGCTAGGACCAAACACAGTACATGGGCACGACGCCTGGCTCATCGC
>JAKSCJ010000099.1 GCA_022360675.1 Lysobacterales bacterium | reverse complement strand
GCTTTTGTGAAAGAGTTCAAGCGGGGCGAGCTATGGTATGGCGGTCGAAATATGGGATTGAATTACCTTAATAGCCGTACAGGAGAGACAAAAAGAATTACTGAAGAGAGTGGCTTACTTGATGACACGACTTGGGATTTGACGCCAAGATCAGGTGGTGGGTTTTGGTTAGGAACGCATACAGGGATCCATGCGCTCTCCAAAGATCTTGCTGAAATCGAAAGTTACGATCTAGCCACATTAAGCGGCTCTGTAGGTCGAGCACCAGTTGAGGAAATTGTGGATGCTGGAGAGCATTCTGCCTGGTTTATTACATCCGGATCTGGTTTGCACAAGATCAACACTCTGAATCAAAGTGTAAAAGTATGGGGGGTTGAAGATGGTTTGGCTAGTAATACCATCAATCATGTAGTTAAATGGCGCGATCAGGGGCTTTTTTTAGGTCATTTGCTTGGCCTGGATTATTTTGATTTAACCACACACAAAATTACACCAATTGTTTTTGACGATAAGCCTGAAGAAGGTAAGCTGAGCAGACGGGTTCCAGTGCTTGGTTTGACGATTCACGGCGACACTTTATGGGTAGCATCTAGTGATCGTTTATTCGTCGGCAGTGCTGAGTCTGCCCATTTTGAACTAGAAAAAGAAGTTCGCTTCCCGGAGCGTTTAGCTAAGCATGTGATGCTAGGTATTACTGCGATCAATGATAAAGAAGCGTGGATTTTATCCAGAGATCGGTTGTTTAAATATAATGCTGAGTCTGACACCTGGACAACCTTTGGCCCACAAGATGGCTTGCTGCATAAGTTATTATCCAGCTCGATTTCTCAAGGTGCAGATGGCAAACTATTATTTGCTGGCTATTATGGCATCACTAATTTTGACCCTTCTGAGTTAAAACAAGTTAGCGACTTTCCACAACTCATCAACACCGGTGTCCACGTTCTAGATAAAGTCTACTCCGGCTACGATGGCCTCTATCAACAACCCGATGAAGTCTTGCTAAATCATAACGATAATCTTCTTCGTGTTGGTTTTAGCGCACTTGATGCACTCCCCGGCAGTACGCCCCGTTATAGTTATCGTCTCGAAGGTTTAAGCCCGACTTGGATCGACGGCGGCACCGTTCCGCAAGCCAGCTTTACCAATTTGGGTGCAGGTCGTTATCGTTTTCAGGCTCGCGTTGCTAACGCACTCGGCGAGTGGAGTGAACCTCAAATTAATTTACCGGTGCGGGTAAAACCGGCACCGTGGCTGACTTGGCAAGCTTACACGGCATATACCACAGCTTTCCTTATTTTAGTGATTGCAGCTTATCGTGATTGGCTACGACGCCAACGTAAGCAGCGTGAACTAAGTCGTGAACGCGATCAACGCCAATGGGCCGAAACCATGCAAACGCTCACACGTGAGTTGGTTTCTGATCTTGAACCCGATGTGATTTTGAATCGTTTGCTCGATGGCGTTCACGAAGGCGTTAGTTGCCAGGGCGTGGCCGTTGCGTTGTGGCGTCAACATGGTGATCCACTCACACTGAGTCGTGGTTTTACTTGCCTGGGGCAGGATATCGACGGCATTAAACAGCGCATTCACGAACAAGAAGGCGCCAGTGTTGAGCGCGTTGATGAAAGGCTCTGCTTGTTTGTTCCATTGCGCCTGGCGCGCGATACCTTGGGTATTTTAGTTTTAAGTCGCGATGAGGGTGACTTTAACGAGCGCGATGTAGCCTACGCCATTACTTGTGCTGATCAGGGCGTTATCGCCTTGGAGAATGCAAACCTGTTGGAGCAAAGCCGTCAAGCTGCTGATGAAGCCGATCGCGCGAATCGAGCTAAGAGTGATTTCTTAGCGCGTATGAGTCACGAAATCCGCACACCGATGAATGGTGTATTGGGTATGAGTGAGTTGCTGTTGGCTTCGCGTTTGAATGAAGAACAGCGTGGCTTCGTGAATGCCGTACAAGATTCTGGCCGCTTATTATTAGCCATCATCAACGATATTCTTGATCTCTCCAAAGTAGAAGCGGGCAAGTTAGAACTTGAGCTCACACCGTTTAATTTGGAAGAAGTGTTAAGTGAAATCATCACACTCTTTGCGACTAGAGCCGAAGCCCAGGGCTTAGAGTTTAGTGCCAGCGTTGATCCTCGTTTGCCCGTGCAGTTGGTAGGTGATCCTATTCGGATCCGTCAGGTACTGCTGAATCTTGTGGGTAATGCCTTTAAATTTACACCTAGTGGCGAGGTGCTCATAGCGTGTTCTTTGGTACAGCGTCAAGATCAAAAATATGTGCTGTGCTGTGCCGTTAAAGATAGCGGTATTGGCATCAGTCAAGAAGCGCAAGCTAGGTTGTTTGAAGCTTTTGTTCAAGCCGATGTGTCTACCACACGGCATTATGGTGGTACCGGACTGGGCTTGAATATTTCACGCCAGCTAGTCCAGCTCATGGGCGGTAATATTCGCTTATACAGCGAACCCGGCCAAGGTAGTACTTTTAGCTTTGAAGTGCCACTGCCTGCGGCTGAGCAACAGCCAGTTTTGATACCCGCATTAAAAGCCCAGCATTATTTAGTACTTGATACTCATCCGGGTACTGCCGAGGCTATCGATCTTTGTTTGCAGCGCCATGGTGCTGTGGTGGCGAAAACACATACGCTCAGTGAGGCTTTGCGTCAGCTCGAACCACGACACTTAGCTCGCCATGCCATCTGCGGCATGTTGATCGATGCTCGTTTGGCGGTTGATGATTTGACACGCCTGGCGGCTGTGCTGTGTTTAATTCCTGAAACATTGCGTCCCGAGTTGTATTTGGTAGAGCCCTTTGGCTTCCGTTGCACACACACCATTCAATGGCCTTCAACACCTATTGTAATTCGGCGCCCTGTTCGTCCTTTAGAACTCATACAGCGCTTAACGGAAGCACCTGAAGATACCCCTAGCGAGGCTCAAGCAATAGTGGCCAGTGAGCCGACAGCTAACGCTGAAGATGCTCAAGATCAGTTGAATATACTGGTAGTAGAGGACGATCCCATTAGCCAGCGGGTCATTCAACGTATGCTGCACGGAATTGGCCATCAAGTCACACTGGTAGATCGTGCACAAAAAGCGTTGGATCAATTTGGCGCTGATTATGATCTTATCTTCATGGATGTGAGTTTGCCGGGTATGGATGGTCGTGAGGCCACACGGCGCTGGCGCGCACTAGAGCATGAAAGCGAACACAAGTCGATGTGGATAATTGCATTAACCGCTCAGGTTACGGAGTCGCAACGCCAGCAGTGCTTTGATGCAGGTATGAATGATTACTTGCACAAGCCTGTAAGTATCGAGCGCTTGGCCGAAGCGATCGGCCGCATGGGTTCTAGTGAACAACAGGTGGAAGCGGCCATTTAATGACTACAGTTTCACTTTCTTAACATCGATCTGATTTCCGGCTTCATTGTTGACGCCGCACCGGTTAAGTTAAGTCTCTTCGTACTAAGCAGCTTGCGCGAATCGCCAAGCTTATGACACCTCATAACTCTGCTAAAACCCCGTTGGCCCGATCCCGATGGGAAGCGGGCGTTTGTCCGTTGCATTGCTTATCTCTTTGTGACAAATTGTGACGCGATAAGGATTAACGTTTTTTTAGTATTTTTCACCAGGGAGATCACCGATGTTGAATTGGCAGGGTGAGCGGCGGGTGTCTTTATCCGCTGCGG